>CALBNA010000144.1 GCA_937896205.1 uncultured Campylobacter sp.
CACTTGCTATGACTAGATTGTGTCCGGCGGGGGCGGTTGCGGCGGCGTATTGTTCTTGATTTAGTTTTGAAAGGGGCATATTTTCCTCGCGTTTTAAAAGGCTCGATTATACCCAAACGGGCTTAAAATTATGAAAATTTAAATAGCAGTCAAAAGCCTGCGCGCTTAAATTTGAGCTTTAAATTTGTGCAGTAAATTTGTTTTCAAATTTGACGTTATGCATAAAATTTACTGTTAAATTTGCCTGCGGCCCGTAAAAGCTTTTTGAAAAGCTGCAAACGCAAGCCCTGAAGTAGCGCGGAACTGATTATATAAATAAATCGGCATTGCCAAGTCGCGGGTCTTGGCGGGTAAATTTTACTCCAAATTTGAAGAAAAGAAGCCAAGGTAAAGTATCGCGAGACGGCTTTAAGGCGCGAAGAAATTTTCTACCAAAGATAGAACGCGCAGTTCATCGAGGATGAAAATTTCTGGCTCCGCTAAAGACGCTCGCGAGGCAAGCCTTAAGTCAAATTAAAATTTGACTTCGGCTGACAGCATAAACATCCTACTCTCGCCCAGGCTTAGCCCGTTAGCTACGCCAAGAACGCTAGCGCTGGTACCTGCGCCATCAGCACTTGCAGGATACATGCCTGCCCAGTATTTTTTGTTAAATACGTTATTTACGTTAAAGCGCAAAGTGGTTTGTTTGCCCAGCATCGCGCGGCTAACATATCTTACGCCAAGATCCGTGACGAAAAAGCTAGGCGTAGCCTGAGTGTTTAGATCGTCTATATACATCTTGCTCGTGTAGTGAAAATTTGCGCTAAACGCGAGCTTTTCGGTATTTGGCACCACGTAGTCAAATAGCAAATTCGAGTTTAGTTTAGGCACGCCGTTTACGACTTTGCCGTTTGCGCCTTTTAGTAGCGGGTCTTTAAATTTAGAGTTTATCAGCGTAAATCCGCCTAGAACGCTTAAATTTGACGTGATTTTGCCGCCGCTCATAAACTCAAAGCCAGTATTTACCTGCTCGCCTTGGACGTCGTATCTGCCGTTGCTGCCGACATAGGCGATAGGGCGCTGTATCCTAAACACCGCCGTGCTAAAGTCGATTTCGTTTATGCGAGCTTTGGCGCCTATTTCGTATTGTTTCGAGCGATACGGTTTTAGCACGCTGGTCGTGCCGTCGGTGTTCGTGCTGCTGCCGCCTTGTTGCAAGCTATCGGCAAAGGTAATATAGGTGCTCACGTTTTCAACCGGTTTATAAACCAGGCTCGCGCCGTAGCTAAGGCCTGATTCGTCGTATTTTGTCACGATAGGTTTTAGCTGTCTTTGCGTAGCTGTTATGGCCGGGCGAGTGCGCTCTTTTATCCAGCTGTTTGAGAGGCTTAGTAGCAAGCTAAAGTTATCGTTTATCGTGATATCGTCTAGCACGGAGATATTTTTCATATCGGTCGTGCTGAGTTTATATAAATTCGAGCCTTTTTTTGAGTTTGGATGCGGGAAAACTTTAGGATCGTTGATATTTGCCGAGCCGGCTTTCGTTGTCGTGCTTAAATTTGAGTAACGATACTGCACGTATCTGTATCCGTTTGCCTGCACGCTAAAGTTATGGTTTAGCCCCCAAGTATCAAAGTCCGTGACCGCCTTTAGATAGCCGCTAGGTAGATCAAATCTATACGCCGCGGTCGCTCCGCCGCTGTGATAGGTATCGTAGTTGCCGTTTTTATCGGTGATTCTGTTTACGACGCTGTGTATATGGCGATCGGCTCGCTGGAACTGATATCCGCCCTCGAAATACCAATCCTCGCTAGGAGCGTATTTAAATTTAGCGCTAGCCGTCGTCGTTTTTAGATTCATACCGCCGTATGGCTGACCAAGTCCGGGAGTTTTGTTATCTACGGGATCAGGTAGCTTTAGGTCGTTTCTGATCATGCCGTCTTTTACGTAAAGCGCAAAAAGTCCCGCAAATCCGTGAGTGTTGTGCTCGTAGTAGCTAGCCGCAGTCTCAAACGTAAGCGACTCGGTCGGATAAAACTCGAGCGTGAGACTGGTTAGACGGCGCTGGTAGTTGCTGTCTTTTACTTGTTTTGCGCCGTCTGAGCCGTATACGACCGCGCGATAGCCCACCTTGTCAAATTTCATCGAGCTATCCACGCCCACGCCAAAGTGCTCTCGCGAAGCGTAGTCCGCCCAGATGCTGTGCTCGTTATCTACCGGGCGTTTTCTAGTGTAGTTAAAGACGCCGACAGGATTTTGCGGGCCGTAGAGCGAGCCGGCAAGACCGTTTTGTATCTGCAAGCTCTCAAACATCGCCATCGGGATCGCGGTAGTCGAAATAGCGTAAAAACCGTCCCAAAAAACATTACCCACGACGCTACCCTCAAAGCCGCGAGTTTGCGGACGACCGACCGTGGTGCCGCCTCTCATCTGAACCTGCGCGGACGGGAAGTATTTCACCGCCTCCTCAAAGCCGGTCACGCCTTGGTGATTCATCGTTTCTTTTGTGATCGTGCTTATCTGATACGGGGTATCTAGCACCTTTTTGCCGGCTAGGATACCGTTTTGTACGTTTTTGGTTAGGATGCCTTCGCTAATACCGCTCTCGCTGATGTTGTCGCCGACGCTGTTTATCTCGACGCCTTCTAGCTTAACCGTATCTGCGGCATTTGCTTGCGCTGCAAATAGCGCCAAAACCGCACATGCGGCAACTGAAAATTTCACTCTCATTTAGACTCCTTATTGGTTTTATGCTAAATTTGCATAATGCGCGTATGTTACAAATTATTTACTTAATACCAAATTAAAATTTTATATTTATATAATTTATATTAGTATATTTTTGATTTTTTCAGGACTGTTTTTTGAGATAAAATTAAAATTTTTAAATATCCGATTAACATCTTTGTAAGCCATATTTAAGTAGAATCACCGCTTAAATTTAACTCGGGAAAGGGAAAAATGCAGGCGGATAAGTGGATATTTTACTCTTGCGTCGCGCTCATTACTATCGGCATAGTTTTTTCGCTCTCCTTGCCCGTTTTTACCGTGCTTTTCTTTAACTACGAGCCTTACCATTTTTTCATCAGACAGCTTGTCGTTGGGGCGATCGGTATATTTTTGATGTGGGGTATCTCGCGGCTTGACCCTGACAAATCCATGGTCTGGATCGGCTTTTGTCTATTCGGCTTTTGCGCTATCGCTATGGGAGCCATGCATGCGCTGCCTAGCTCGCTAGTCACCGATGCGGGCGGAGCCAAGCGCTGGATACGCTTGCCGGGCTTTTCTCTAGCGCCGGTGGAGTTTTTTAAGATCGGTTTCGTTTACTTTTTGGCATGGAGCTTTGCGCGCAAGATAGATGAGAGAAAAAAAAGCTTAAAGCAGGAATTTAAGCTCATTTTGCCTTATATATTTTTGTTTTTGATCGCCGTTTATCTTATCGCCATCCTTCAAAATGACCTTGGCCAGGTCGTAGTTTTAGCGCTTACGCTTATAGTTATGATGCTTTTTGCCGGTACTAGCAAGCGGCTTTTCGTCATCGGTATGGCGGGAGCTTCAGTGCTTGCTTTTGTGGCTATTTTCACGTCTGAACACCGAATTTTACGTATAAAATCATGGTGGGGCACGGTGCAAAACATGGTCCTTTCACTTATGCCGGAAAATATGGCAAATATGTTTCGCGTCGAGGGCGTGCCCGAGCCCTATCAGATATCGCACTCGCTAAACGCCATAAAGCACGGCGGATTTTTCGGCGAAGGGCTGGGAGCTGGCGTGTTTAAGCTCGGATTTTTGAGCGAAGTGCACACGGACTTCGTACTTGCCGGTATCGCCGAGGAGGTCGGGGTGCTCGGGATACTTATCATCACGTCGCTTCTTTTGATTTTGCTTTTCCGTATCTTTCGCGTCTCCTCAAGGAGCGAAAATAAAGTCTATCACCTCTTTACGCTCGGCGTCGGGCTTCTCATCTCGTTTTCGTTTATCATGAACTCATACGGCATCACCTCGATCACGCCTATCAAAGGCATCGCCGTGCCGTTTCTAAGTTACGGCGGCAGCTCGATCCTAGCGCTTTGCATAGGGGTCGGCATGGTGCTGATGGTGAGTAAAAAAGTAAAAGATTGAGCTTAAATTTGACTTGCGGCATGGTAAGGAAAATTTAAGCACTTCAAATTTAAAAGGCAAGGAGTAAAATTTGACGTCTGAAAATTTAAGAGACAAACAAATTTCGGCTGAAATTTCGCCGTCAAATTTGACTAGCGACGAAACCCAAAACAAAGCTTTAGGCAGTCTGCAAAACGGCACTATCGTTATCTGCGGCGGAGGCACGGGCGGACATCTAGCCGTCGCAAAAGCTCTAAACGAGGAGCTAGTTTTGCGCGGATGCAGGACGATATTTGTGGGCTCTAGTAGCGGCCAGGATAAGATGTGGTTCTGTCTCTTATACACATCTCCGAGCCCACGAGACCGTACTAGATCTCGTA
>CALBNA010000145.1 GCA_937896205.1 uncultured Campylobacter sp.
ATTTTCGACGGCTCGCAACTTCGCTTTTTTATATTTTTACGCCGCGATTTTTACCAGTTTGCTTGAGCTAAATTTAATAAAAATTTTAAGTTTGTTTGTGTAAAATTTTTATTAAATTAATAAAAGGCAAAATATGCAAGAAAACTTTATAAGACGCATAAGTACGGCAAGGGCGCTGGGTATGACGTCGGGGATTTTGGTTATTTTAAATTTGCTCTCGCAAGAGATGGTTTTACCTAAAAGCCTCTTTGATATCGCAACGAGCGCGCGCGTAGCGATGTTGTTCGTCTCCGTTATCTGCCTTTACGGCGCGATATCAAAGGTAAACAAACTAGCAGGCGGAGGCGTGTTTAAGCTTTACCACATTTTTATCGCTATTAGCAGCACAATGATTTTGCTAAGTTTTAGCACCAACTACGCACCAGCCAGCACGCACAAGGTCCTATTTTTTGTCATTTGCGCCACGGCGGTGCTTGCGTTTTTGCTTTGGATAAAGATAAATTTAAAACTCGGCGCAGTCACGCAAAACGCCCTGTTTTCAGGCTACGCGGTGCTTTGCGTGATCGGCACGCTAATCGCTGCGGCGCTAAAGCTTTTACTAACCAAAGCCCTGCGCGATCCCTACCCTATCGAGCTTGCGGTGCTTGGTATCTACCTGGCACTAGGGTTTATCTATGTGCTTGCCTGGTCGAGAGTTGATTACGTCGAAAATCGCAATCGAGACTAAGCCGAGTTCGCCAAATTTGCGTTTTAGGCAAACTTAGATGATAAAAAATCGCGCGGCTATACTAAGCCCGTCCAAATTTAAGCTAGGTCAAATTTAAATTTATCGCAAATCTGCAAATTTGAGCTAACGACGGCTTTAAATTTGACCCCGCAAAAGTCCAAATTTAACTCGTAAAATGCGCCTAAAAATTTTGCCTCTACCACGTCTGTTTCGTATTTTTCGCCGCTTATGATTAGCTCCGGACGAAACATAAAGTTTCTCCCCTCCAGCCACAATCTAAATTCGGCCGGCAAATTTTGCGCATCCCGCTCATCGATCAAATTCATATCGCCCAAAAAGCAGGCGATCTCGTAAGAAGCTGGGCTAAAATACAGCTCCCTAGGCGCGCCAAAAGCCAAGACCTTGCCGCTTTTTATCAGCGCGATTTTGTCGCTTAGCAAAAAGGCGTCCTCCTTGTCGTGCGTTACCATGACCGCGCTGATGCCGTTTGCCTTTATCATCTGTTTTAGCTCGCCTCTTAGCGCGCTTTTTAGGTTGCGATCGAGATTAGCGAAGGGTTCGTCGAGCAAAAGCAGCTTTTCGCGGTTAGCCACAGCTCTGGCAAAGGCCGTTCTTTGCGCTTGACCGCCCGAAATTTGATCGGGAGTTTTGTCTTTTAGCTCGGCGATTTTAAATTTCTCCAGCAGCTGCGCGCTCCTTTGGGCTCGCTCGGCGCTAGGCAGCCGCCACAGCGCAAATTCCACGTTTTTGCAAACGCTTAAATGAGGAAAAAGCGCGTAGCTTTGAAACATCATCGCGGTGCCGCAGCCATCTTTTACGGCGATTTGCCCTCCGCTTGGCGTCTCAAGCCCAGCGATTATACGCAAAAGCGTGCTTTTGCCGCAGCCGCTATCGCCTAAAATGCTTAAAATTTCGCCCTCGTTAAGGCTTAAATTTACGTCCTTTAAAACCTCTAAATTTCCGAATTTCTTGTTTAAATTTACGATTTTTAAAATTTCAGCCATGTTTTTATCTTTCTTGTTTTTTTCTGGAGATTATTTCTAGCCAAAGGACGGCGACTAGCGACATCGAAACGATGAGAAACGACGGTAGAGCCGCAGCATAAAGCCTCTCGTCGGCGGCGTAAAAAAACGCCCTGATACTAAGCGTCTCAAAGCCCAAAGGCCGCAAAATTAGGCTAAGCGGCAGCTCCTTAATGATGTCGATAAAAACGACGATGAGCGAGAGAAAGAAAAAGTGGCGAAGCAGCGGAAAATGCACTTTGAAAAACAAATTTAACCGCGAGCCGTTTAGCAAAAGCGCGGCGTCGTCGATGTTTGCCGGGATCTTGGCGTATCCGCTCTCGACGGCATATATCGAGGTCGCCAAAAACCGCACGACGTATCCGAAAATCAGCACTACAAAGCTCGACGAGAGCAGATGGGTGTCAAAATTTCGGTCAATATAACCAAAAACTATCATCACGCAAAGCCCGATACTAGCGCCAGGCAGCGCGTAGCCTAGCGAGACAGATTTTAGCAAAAAGGTATTTAGCGCTTTGTTTTTTATAAGTCTAGTCGCAAAAACGAGAAAAAAGCTTACCGCCGTGATGAGTATCGCCGCACCCGCAGCCATCAGAAGCGAATTTAAAGCCATCTGCACGAACTCAAATTTAAAGCTATCTAGCTCGTGAATACTCCAATACAAAAGCCAGGTAAAAGGAAACACAAATGCCAGACAAAACACGCTCGCGCACCACAAAAACGCCGCCGCCGAGCCGAATTTACCAAGCTCCTTTTTTTGCGTAAATTTGGATGTGTCGTGCGTGGAGAAGCTGTATTTTTTAGAGTTTTTATTAACGTGCTCAAATATCATCAAAACAAACACGAACATCATCAAAAGTCCCGCTAGCACGGACGCGGAGTACGAGTCGCCCATATCAAACCATAGCTTAAAAATGCCCGCGCTAAAAGTCTCTACGCCGTAATAAGCCGCCGTGCCGTAATCGCTAAGCGTCTCCATGAGCACGAGCATCGCTCCACCCACGATCGCCGGACGCGACAGAAATATCGCAACCCTAAAAAACACGGCCAGGCCTGGGAGCTTGTAAATTTTACAAACGTCGTAAATCGCTGCGGACTGCGTTTTAAACGAGGTTTTAGCAAACATATAGATGTACGGATAAAGCGACAACGACAGCACGAAAATCGCTCCGTAGATATTCATAAACTCCAGCCTAAAGCCGAAAATTTGATGAAAATATCCGCCGTAATCCATAATCCCGACGTAGCAAAAGCTAAATATATAAGCAGGAATCGCAAACGGAAGGATGAGGGCATATTCAAAGAAATTTGATAGCGCGAAGCGGTAGTTCGCCACCAGCCACGCCGAAACTACGGCGATAACGAGACTAAGCGCCAAAACGCCCGCCGCGACGGCAAAAGTACCTTGGATATACCTCATAAAAAGATACTTAAAAAAGTGCTCGAGCAAGGAGTAGTCGCCCAAAGCGATCTCGAAAAATATGCTAAAAATAGGGATCAAAACGATAAGGGCGATCAAAATCGCCCCGAATTTTACTTTCATTATTTCCAGCCAGCTACGTCATAAATTTTAATAGCCTCGTTCGTGTTTTGCACGCTTTTATAGAGCGGAGTGGAGTCTTCTTTAAATTTACCAAAGCCCTTTTACGATTTCGCTAGGCTCGACCTCTGCGTTGATCGGATACTCGAAATTTATACCCGCAAGTATCTTTTGCGCCTCAGGGCTCACCATAAACTCCATAAATTTAACTGCGTTTTCTTTATTTTTAGCAGCTTTGGTTAGCGCGATACCGCTGATATTTACGTGCGTACCGCGGTTGTCTTGATTTGGGAAAATGATGCCAAGATTCTTCGCAGCCTCTACGTCTTCGGCTTTCGGAGAGGTTAGCATGAGGCCTATGTAGTAGGTGTTCATAACCGCTACGTCGCCCTCGCCTGCATAGATGGCCTTAGCCTGGTCTCTATCGCCGCCTTTTGGATCGCGGGCAAGATTTTTTAGCGTGCCTTCCGCCCATTTAGTGGCCGCGTCTTTGCCGTCAGCCTCGATGATAGCAGCTAGCAGCGACTTGCTATACGGAGCCGTCGCGCTTCTGATTAGAAGTTTGCCCTTTAGCTCTGGTTTTGTTAGATCCTCGTAGTCCTTGATGCCTTTAGGATCGAAGTCTCTTTTGTCGTAAACGATGACTCTAGCGCGTTTTGAGATAGCAAACCACTGACCGTCTTTATCTCTATACTGTTCAGGTACGATTTTTTCCAGAGTTTCAGATTTGACCGCTTGCAACACACCCTTAGTCTTTGCGGTGTAGAAATTCCCCGCGTCTGCGGTGATAAAGATATCCGCCGCAGAGCTACCCCCTTCTACTTCTAGCTTTTTGATTAGCTCGCCGGCTTTTGCCTGCGTGGCGTTTACCTTGATACCCGTCTTTTGCTCAAAAAGCTTATAGAGCTCGCTGTCGGCGTCGTAGTGACGCGCAGAGTAGATATTTACCTCTGCGGCAAACAAAAAGCTTGAAAGCAAACTAAGCGCGAAAAAACTTGGCTCTCTTTAACTTAAGCTCACACAAAGGAGCATTAAGTTACGATGAGTTCGATGAAAAATAAATATATAATCCGTTCAAGAATTTCTGAAGCTGAATTTAGAGAAATTCTCAAGTATTTTGCAGAAGACATAGAAGC
>CALBNA010000146.1 GCA_937896205.1 uncultured Campylobacter sp.
ATATAAAAAAGGCTGATTTGTCAAGACAAAAAGCCGTTGTTTTTCAAATTTGGCCTCAAATTTGATTTATTTTGACAAATTTTACGTTCGTCAAAAACGCATAAAAAGTCAAATTTGGCCCAAAATTTAAAAAGGTCAAATTTGACTGAAAAACTAAAAAGGGATTTTAGCATCCCTTAAATTTAGCAAGAAAAGCAAGTCTTAAACTCATACGGAGTAGGTCGCGCTTCGTACGGCCACACTTGACTCTCGAATTTATAATGCTGATACGCGTTTATAAACGTTGGAGTCATGATCGGGTGCAGATATTCGTTATCGCGAATCAATGCTTCTAGGCTACCCCTTAACGTATGAGGGAGCTGCTCGATACCGCGCTCGCGGATTTCATCTAGGTGCAGTTTAAATAAATTTTCATCCATCGGGCCGACCGGCTCCATCTTGTGTTTTACGCCGTCAAGTCCCGCCATGAGCATCGCTGAAAAGGCCAAATACGGGTTTGCAGTTCCGTCAGGGAAGCGCATTTCGGCGCGGACTGATTTTTCTCCGGAGCCGTACGGGATACGGATCGAGGCGGAGCGGTTTTGGCTAGAATACGTTAGGATAGAAGGCGCTTCAAAGCCAGGGATTAGGCGTTTGTAGCTGTTTGTGCTCGGGTTTGTAAAGGCCGCTACGCTCCTTGCGTGTTTTAGGATTCCACCGATGTACCATCGCGCAAAATCGCTTAAATTTGCGTATTTTCCCTCGCCGTAGAATAAATTTTTGCCGTCTTTCCATACCGACTGATGCACGTGCATGCCGCTGCCGTTGTCGCCGTAGAGCGGTTTTGGCATAAAGGTCGCCGTTTTTCCGTTTAGGTGAGCGACCATTTTGACGACGTATTTGTAAATTTGCACGTTATCGGCAGCCTCGAGAAGCGTACCAAATTTAACGCCCAGCTCGCCTTGTCCTTGCGCAACCTCGTGGTGTCCTAGCATGACTTCTAGGCCAACTTGTTCTAAAACCTGCATCATTTCCGCGCGCAGATCGACCATGCTATCAGTCGGTTGCGTCATTAGATAGCCGCCTTTTCTTCTTGGGCGGTGGCCGGTGTTGTAGCTATCTTTAAAGTCTCTAGCGTCGTTCCATTCGCCTTCTTCGCTGTCCACTTCAAACATTGCGCAGTTTGGGCTGTCTACTATTTTTACGTTATCAAATATAAAAAACTCATTTTCCGGCCCAAAATACGCCACGTCGCCCATGCCACTCTCTTTTACGTAAGCCATAGCTTTTTTGGCTATCGAGCGCGGGCATTTTTCGTAAATTTGACCCTTGTAAATGTCGTAAATATCGGCAAAAACCACGACCGTAACGTCGGCGGTAAAAGGATCTAAAAAGGCGCTGGTCGCCTCAGGGCACATCAGCATATCGCTTCTTTC
>CALBNA010000147.1 GCA_937896205.1 uncultured Campylobacter sp.
CGGGTCAAATTTTAGCTCGCAAATTTGCGATACCTATGTGAAAAAATTCGGCAAAAACGAGCTAAAAATCATCTCTTTGATAGATAAAATCAAACTTGAGGAGCTGCCGTTTTATCTCTCGCAGATGCAGCTTTACGCGAGCTCGGATACAGGCAACTACTACGTCGCAGATAGCGTTCGCACGCCCACGATCTGCCTGATGGGGCCTTGTTTTGCTAGCGAGCAAAGAGGCGTCGCCGACTCACTCGTGATAAATTCACATTTATCGCCCGTTAGCTCCGTGTTTAAAACCGTGCGAGATATCGACGCGAGCGCGTTTTTCGAGCTTAGCGAGCAAAACCTCGCAGACATCGAGGCCTTCGTCAAAGTTCGCTATATATCCTATCTATCCCGCAAAGATAATTTTCTATGCTAAATGCCTTTATAACGGCTTCGTCGGGGCTTTTTGAGCTAGGTTTGCGCAGGCTCTCAAAACAGGCTAAAAGCGCGTCCGAGCTTCTTTGAACTATAAAAAAATCTTGCTTTTTTGAGGAGATTTCATAAATCTCCCTTATGACGGCGATATCCGAATACACCACTCCAAGCCCGCAGCCAAGCGCCTCGATGACGACTCTAGGTAGCCCCTCGTCGCTAGAAAATCCAAGCACGTAGTCGCACGCGGCGTAAATTTCGTTCATCTTGGAAACAAAACCCAGATACTCGGCCTTGCCCGATTTTATCAGCGAGTCAAATTTGGCTTTCGCGTCCGCTTTTGGCTCGCCTCCGCCTGCGAAATAAACCTTTATATCGCTTCTTTTTAACCCCGCAAGCGCGTCAAAAACGAGCTCGTGCCCCTTTAGCGTCAAGAAATTTGCGGGCATTACGATATTTATTTTTTCGGCGTCAAATTTGGCTTTTAGGGCGGCGCTTTTATCGTCGCCGCTATCTTTTAAATTTGTCTGCAAATTGCTCAAATTTTCATCCGTATCGGATTTTCCCTGACCTAAAACAGGCGCCTCTACGGGGTTATAAACCACGTTTTTAGGCATCTTTATCTGCGCGGCATAAAATTCGTAAGTCGCGTTTGAAACGCAAACGGGCGTAAATTTTAGCCGCTTTAAAATCTCAAGTTTAAAAGGCTCGATAGCCGAGTTTTTGCGCAGATGCTGCACTACCGCGATATTTAGGGCGTTTGCGGCGGCGATGTAGGCGAGATTGGTTGAAAAATGATTGTTTAAATGCACTACGTCTGGCCGCACCTGCCGCAGCAAGCAAAGCGCGTAGTCATAGTCTTTTTTATAAAGGTATTTTGCCAAAATTTGCCCGCCCAGTGCGCGTAAAAGCTCTTTTTTTAGCTTTGAGGGCTGCTTTTTGGGCGCAAATTTTATAAATTTAGCTCCGGTTTCTTCTATGATTTGCGAGATATTG
>CALBNA010000148.1 GCA_937896205.1 uncultured Campylobacter sp.
AACAAAAAAGGTCCTAAATGTATTTATTTTTCCTGATCGTTCATATTTTGAGCGCCGTAGCCTTTGTTGGTTACGTATTTTTCGACGTTTGTATATTTCCGTTTGCTAAAAAGCATATAGACGAGGATACGCTCGCTCGCGGCAAAAAAGCCTACACCAAAGGCAGCGCAAAGGGCTTTGGCACTGCGTTTTTGCTTCTGATCATCAGCGGCGTTTACATGGCAAAGGATTATTTTGGCGGCGAGAACGGATGGCTCGGCAGTCCGTTTCAAATTTTACTCGCGACCAAGATCGGCGTGCTAGGGCTAATGTGCCTAATCACGGCGATATCGCTCTTTTACGTCTATAAGCTTAAAAAGCCCGATCCCTTCGGCAAATACTCGCACGTCATCGCCCTTGTTTTGTGCATTATAATGATAATCCTAGCAAAAGTGATGTGGAGAGTTTAGGCAAAATTTACGAGTACGCACCCGACTTGGCAAATTTAACTTGGCGAGCATTTATATTTTAATCGCAAAGCGCGAGAGTAACATTAAACGCAAAAGTAAAATTTGACCGATTGATTTAAGACGCGATTAGATCGCAAAAGTCAGAGTAAAAACAAAAGCGTTTTAGCCGCCAAGGAGTGTAGCGGCCAAAATGTAAGGCAGTTAAATTTAGCCCAAAAGCCTGTTAAACTGGCTTTGCAAGCTTGCGGTATTGTGCGCTTGCGCGAGGATCGCGGCGTTTGCTTGCAGGTCGTTTTGCTTAAAAGCGCTTAGATTTTTAGCGATGTCGTTATTTTGTAGCTGCGACTCGCTTTGTCTTAGCGCGACGTTTTTGGTTAGGCTTGCGTTGATGCCCGAGATTATGCCGTTTTGCGCCGCGCCGATCTCACCTCGCAGAGCGTTTACGCTACCGATAAATTTACTCACGCTCTCGCCGTTACTCACGTCTATACCGCTAAAATCGGGCGCGTTTAAATTTACGCTCGCCGTGCCGTTGCCGGTTAGGAAGCTCATCTGCCCGCCAAATACGTTTTTACCGTTAAAACTCGCCTGCTGCGTACTCTCCCTCATCGCGCCCACTAGAGCGTCCGCCTCGCTTTTTATCATCTTTTGCTGGTCGGCGTTTAGGATGCCGCCGTTATATCTCACCGAGAGCTCGCCGATGCGGTCGGCGCTTTGCGTGATATTTGCTAGCGTGGAGTCTGCGATCTGCAGGATGCCGATAGCGTCGTTTGCGTTTGCGACGCCCTGCTCTAGCGCGGAGCTTTGAGAGCGCAAAGAGTCCGCGATAGCGAGATTTGCGCTGTCGATGCCGCTTAGAGCGCGCTGTGCAGAGATGTTATTTAGAGCTTTTGCGCTATTATTTTGAGCTTGTTCTAGGTACTGATTGCTTAGGCTTGAGTTTGCGGAAAAATTTCCTAGTTTCATTTGCACTCCTTTTAAATTTGACCCGATTTTAGCAAAAATTTGATTAAAAATTTATCATTATACGAATGTAAAAATTTAAGCCTGAATTAGACGCCTAAATTTATCAAGCAAATAGTAAAATTACGCCTATTTGCTGGGCGTCATGCATAAATTTACATCCGCATTTTTTGCACTACCCAAATTTATGCGATATCGAAAATTTACTTAAAATTTATCTAAAATTTGGTTCGCTCTTGATAACTCATCACAAAACTTGACAAAATATATCTTAATAAACTATAATTTTTGAATTATTTTTTAAAGGAGAAAATATGAAAAATCTTATCATTATCGCGCATCCTAATATGACAAGCTCAAACGCCAACAAAGCGTGGCGCGAGGCGGCCGAAAAACAGGCGGACAAATTCGACGTCCATGAGATTTACGCCGCCTACCCTAGCGGCAAAATCGACGTCTCGCGCGAGCAGGAGCTGATCCTAAATCACGACAAAATCGTGCTGCAATTTCCGCTTTATTGGTACAGC
>CALBNA010000149.1 GCA_937896205.1 uncultured Campylobacter sp.
GGCGCAGCCGTCATCGAAAGCAACGAACAAGAAGTGCTGAGCATATCTCAAAAAGGTATCGGCAAACGCACTACCGCAGACGAATACCGCCTAACAAATCGCGGCGGTAAGGGCGTAATCTGCATGAAGCTAACTAACCGCACCGGCGATCTGATCGGCGTCGTAATGGTCGATGACGAACAAGATCTGATGGCCCTAACCTCAAGCGGCAAGATGATACGCGTCGATATGCAAAGTATCCGCAAAGCGGGCCGAAACACCAGCGGCGTCATCGTCGTAAATGTGGACGGCGACGACGTAGTCAGTATCGCCAAGTGTCCTAAAGCCGATGATGGCGAGGATGAGAGCGGCGAAGAGACGCTAGAAAATTTAGAATGAATTTAGTGTTTTTGGAATACAATTTGCTAGTAAATTTGCAAACAAAAAAACAACTAAATTTAAAGGTTCAAGAATGAAAAAAATTACATTCGCGGTTTTGGGTGCGGTAGCCTTTTTGACGAGCGGTTGCTCTTTTAACAACCCTTTTGCCTCCGACGACGCAACATCGGCAAAGCAAGACATCGTCATCCAAAAGGTCGATAAAGAAGACATCAGAAGCGTGATGAAACAAGAAAAGATGATATACGATATCGAACCGGCCGATGCGGTATTTGGCGCCGTGGGTGAGGGTATCGCTCCGACTAACACCGTCTCTCACGCCCAGTCTCTAGCTCTAGCTAAACGCGCGGCCATCGCGGATGCGCACAGACAGCTAGCCGAGAAACTCTACGGGGTCAAGATAAACTCCAAAGATACGGTTAGAGACGCAATGCTTAGAGACTCGACCATCACGGCTCAAGTAGCGGGCCTCATCAAAAACGCTTCCATCGTCGAGCACGACTTTAAAGACGGGCTCTACCGCGTCAGAATGGAAATGAAAATAGACCAAAGCAAGTGGCAAGAAATTTTTGCTTACTGATTGCCGCTGCGGCGCTTCTTTGCGGCTCGGAGGAGTTTATCCTCTGGGCCAAAATCTCCACTAAAAATCACACCGTCGTTTACGACGATATCGCGCTTTCAAAGGCAATGGTTCTAAGCGAGCTAGAGTACGAGTATCTATGCGAAATAGACGCCCCAAAGCAGCCCGCCCAAAGCTCGCTAGAGTTTTTAAATTTACATAAAAACGAGCTTTTCGAGTGCTTTTTGCCTTATAAATTTAAGGTCGAAGACCGCTTTGTCCAACGCAACAAAAATATGAACTCCGCAACCGATCTCACGCTATTTCCCGTACGTTTTACGGTGAAATTTAAGCCCTCTTCAGCTATCATAAGCGTATTTAAAAACAAAGAGTAAAAGATGAACATCGTAATAGTAGAAGACGACATAAATATGCGCAAGTCCCTAGAGATCGCGCTTGGCGAATACGACGATCTAAAAATCAAAAGCTACAAAAGCGCGGTCGAGGCGCTTAAAAAAATGGGCGACGACGTCGATCTCATAATCACCGACATCAACATGCCCCAAATGGACGGGCTGGAGTTCATCAAGCGCCTTGAGGGCAAATTTGACGTCATCATAATGACGGGCAATGCGACGCTAAACAAAGCCATAGAGAGCGTGCGCCTGGGCGTCAAGGATTTTCTAACGAAGCCATTTGACGCGCAAACGCTATATGAGGCGATAAAAAGGGTCGAAATTTTACGCCGCAAACTGCCTGCTGCAAGCCTAAAAGCCGCGCAAAACGGGTCAAATTCGCAGGCCGATTCGACCGATTTCGTAGCTAGCTCGCCCGCGCTTGCCAATGCACTAAATTTAGCCTCGCGCGTCGCAAAAACGGATGCTTCGGCGATGCTAATGGGCGAAAGCGGCGTGGGCAAGGAGCTATTTGCTAAATTTATCCACAAAAACTCGCCGCGCAAGGACGGTCCGTTTATCGCGATAAACATGGCTGCAATCCCCGAAAATTTGATAGAAAGCGAGCTTTTCGGCTTTGAAAAGGGCGCATTTACCGACGCCTCGGCGATGAAAAAGGGGCAGTTCGAGCTAGCAAGCGGCGGCACGCTGTTTTTAGACGAGATCGGCGAGATGCCGCTAAATCTGCAGCCAAAACTCCTACGTGCGATCCAGGAGCGCGAGATCACGCGCCTTGGCGCCACAAAAAGCGTCAAGATCGACGTTCGTATCGTCTCTGCGACGAACGCGAACCTGCCTGCGATGATCAGCGAGGGTAAATTTAGAGAGGATCTGTTCTACCGCCTAAACACCGTGCCCGTCGCCATCCCGCCGCTAAGAGAGCGCAAAGAGGAGATCTTGCCTATCGCCGAGCGATTTTTAAAGCAAAGCTGCGAGGAGTTTAGCCTCGGCGCAAAAAGCTTTTCCGAAGCGGCTGTAAAAGAGCTAGAAAACTACGACTTTCCGGGCAATATCCGCGAGCTAATCTCCGTCGTGCAGCGAGCAGCGATTCTTAGCGAAGGCGAGGAGATACAACCGGGCGACCTTTTTTTGCAGGCTCGCAGCAGAAAATAGCTTAAATTTAAGCTTTACGCGAGTAAAATAAGCGGAATTTTAGTTTAAATTTAGCCGGCCGAGACGGCGACGCTGAAAATGCGACGTACGACTCGTCAAATTTGGGCGGTAAATTTGAATCTGCAAGAAGTTAAATTTGACCGCAAATTTGAGTTAAATTTAATGGGCAAGAGCGGTTGCGATTAGCTTTATGTCAAAACCTAAATTTAGTCCGTGAAGTCCGATAAATCTTTAATGTTGTGTCAAGCCAAATAGGCTTGTCGCAGGGCGGCTTTGCTGACCGAGAAGTTAAAAGAAAGCCAAAAATAAAAAGGAGCTAAAATGAGAAAATTTAACGTTGCCGTCGTAGGTGCAACCGGCGCAGTCGGAGAGGAGCTTTTCCGCGTCATGGAGGAGGTGGATTTCCCGGTGGGCGAGCTACTACCGCTAGCAAGCGCGAAAAGCGCGGGTACCGAAATAGAGTTTAAAGGCAAAAACTACAAAGTCGTGGAGCTCACCGAGACGGTTTTTGACGAGCATGAGATCGATATCGCGTTTTTTAGCGCGGGCGGATCGGTATCAGAAAAATACGCCAAATTTGCAGCTGCCAGCGGCGCCGTCGTCATCGACAACACTAGCCACTTTAGGATGGACGCTGACGTGCCGCTAGTAGTGCCTGAGTGCAACCCGCAGGATATCGCGCAGTGGAAAACCCGCGGCATTATCGCGAACCCGAACTGCTCGACCATCCAAATGGTGCAAATTTTAAAACCGCTAGACGACGCTTACGGCATCAACCGCGTGGACGTAGCAACCTATCAGGCGGCTTCGGGTGCGGGCAAAGAGGGCATGGAGGAGCTAGTCACGCAGCTACAAAAGTTTTTCGAGTTTAAGCTTGATGAGTGCGAACCAAAGGTCTTCGCGCACCAGCTAGCCTTTAACGTCATCCCGCACATCGACGTATTTTTGGACAACGACTACACTAAAGAGGAGATGAAAATGGTCAATGAGACCCAAAAAATCCTCCACAAAAATATGGAAGTGAGCGCGACCTGCGTGCGCGTGCCGGTGCTTCGCAGCCACTCAGAGGCTATCACGATTCATTTTGATAGAGACGTGGACGCCGCAGCTGCGCGCGAAGTCCTGCGCAAAGCGCCTAGCATCGTAGTCGTGGATGAGCCAGCCGCAAAGAAATACCCGATGCCAAGCATCTCAAGCGACACCAATGAGACCTACGTCGGACGCATCAGAGCGGATAACTACCGCAAAAACGTCCTTCATCTGTGGTGCAGCGCCGACCAGATCCGCGTGGGAGCAGCGACCAATGCCGTAAGAATCGCGCAAAAATGGATAGAGATGCAGGAGTAGCCACCCCGCATTTGTTTAAATT
>CALBNA010000150.1 GCA_937896205.1 uncultured Campylobacter sp.
AGCCCAAATTTGATCAAAATCGGGCTTTAGGTTTTAAATTTTACTTCGAGCAAGCGCTCTTGCCGTCCATCACGGGCTGGATAGACGAGTTGTCCGCGCCGCCGCCATCGTTGATATTTTCGATTATCTCCCACAGCCTAGCCGCCGCTTTTTCGTAGCGTTTAGCCGTGACGGAGTTTGGCTCGTAAAAGCTCACCGGCTTGCCGCTGTCGCCGCCGACTCTAACGGCAGGCTCGATAGGTATCTGGGCTAGCACTTCGGTGTTATAAGCTTTTGCCACTTCCCCGGTCGTGCCTTTGCCGAATATATCATACTCCTTGCCGCTTTCAGGGCAGATAAATCCGCTCATGTTTTCCACGATGCCTGCGATCGGTATGTGGAGCTTCTCAAACATATCAAGTGCTCTTTTGCTATCATCAAGCGCTACCACTTGCGGCGTCGTGACGCACACGCCCGCAGTCACCGGTACGCTTTGAGCTAGAGTTAGCTGCGCATCGCCCGTTCCCGGAGGCATATCGAGAAATAGCACGTCCAGTTCGCTCCAAAATACGTCTTTTAGCAGCTGCTCGATAGCTTTCATTATCATCGAGCCGCGCCAGATGAGGCTCATGCCTTCTTCCATTAGCACGCCCATGCTCATCATCTCGACGCCGTGAGTTAGGATCGGTTTTAGCTTGTTGCCGACGACTTGAGGCTGCGTGCCTACTTCGCCGAGCATTCTAGGGATATTTGGGCCGTAGATGTCGGCGTCTAGGATGCCTACTTTTTTGCCTAGTTTCGCCATCGAGATAGCTAAATTTAGCGTCGTAGTGCTCTTGCCCACGCCGCCTTTGCCCGAGCTTACCATTACGAAATTTTTGATCTGCGGAGCGATGTTTTTACCGCTTTGAGTGTTGCTTTTTTCCTCTGGGATTTTTGGTTGGATGATGTTTATGACGCACTCGTTTGAGCCCATCACGCGCTTTATGTCGGTTCGCAGCTCGTTTGCTACGTCCGGATTTGAGCTTACGATCTCGACCTCGATTAAAATTTTCTCGCCGATTTCGACGTTTTTTACGAATCCAAAGCTCACGATATCTTTCTCAAAGCCCGGATATATCACGCCTTTTAGTCTATTTAAGACATCCTCTTTACTTAACATTTTTCTCCTTCATTAGATTTTTTGAAATTTTATACGCGCAAAATTTAGGCCCGCACATCGAGCAAAATTCCGCCTTTTTAAACGACTCTTGCGGCAAGCTCTCATCGTGTAGCTCGCGCGCCCTTTCGGGATCTAGGCTTAGCTCAAACTGCCTGTTCCAGTCAAAAGCGTATCTAGCGTCGCTCATCGCGTGATCTCGCTCTATCGCGCCTGCCTTGCCTAGCGCGACGTCGGCTGCGTGAGCGGCGATCTTATGCGCTACGATGCCCTCTCTGACGTCGTTTGCGTTTGGCAAACCAAGGTGCTCTTTAGGCGTCACGTAGCACAGCATCGAGGCTCCGTAAAAGGCCGCCATCGTCCCGCCGATAGCCGAAGTAATGTGATCGTACCCCGCGCCGATGTCCGTAGGTAGCGGCCCTAGCACGTAAAAGGGCGCGCCGTGGCACAGCTCGCGTTCGATTTTCATATTATACTCTATTTGGTTTAAAGGAATATGACCCGGCCCCTCGATCATCACTTGCACGTTTTTCTCCCATGCGCGCAGCGTAAGCTCGCCTAAAACCCGCAGCTCGCTAAGCTGAGCTTCATCAGTCGCGTCGTATAGGCAGCCAGGACGCAGCCCGTCGCCAAGAGATAGCGCGACGTCGTGAGCGGCGCAAATTTCTAAAATGTCGTCAAAGGCCTCGTAAAACGGGTTTTCCTTATGATGATGCATCATCCAGCTAGCAGTTAAGCTACCGCCGCGGCTAACGATACCCATCTTGCGTTTTGCGACTAGCGGCATAAATTTGAGCAAAAAGCCCGCGTGTATAGTAAAGTAGCTAACGCCCTGACGCGCCTGTTTTTCGAGCGTTTTTAGGATGTCATCCGTCGTCAAATTTTCCACTTCTTTTATATCGTGGATGATCTGATACATCGGCACGGTGCCTATGGGGACGGTGGAGTTTGCGATTATAGCGCTTCTAATGGCATCTAGATCGCCGCCCGTGCTTAGATCCATGACCGTGTCGGCGCCGTATTTTAGGCAAATTTGCAGCTTTTCAAGCTCGGCGCAGATATCGCTGCTTAGGCTTGAGTTGCCGATATTTGCGTTGATTTTGGTTTTTGCCTCTCTGCCGATCGCCATCGGGAGCAAATTTTCGTGATGGATGTTGGCGGGGATTATCATCTTGCCCGCGGCGACCTCGCTTCTAACGACCTCGCGATCTAGCATTTCAGCCTGCGCTACGTAGTTCATCTCGGGCGTTATTACGCCTTTTTTAGCATAGTACATCTGCGTCGGAGTTTTGTCGGCGGAGTCAAATTTGACCCGAAATTCTTTCATGTTTCGCTCCTTAAAATTTTGGTTCTAATCTTACTCAAAAAAGATAAAAACAAGCTTTTAGGATGTATAATATCGTAACACTTCGCCAAAGGAGAAATTTTGCTAGACGTTACGCTGATAATGCTCGGAGCCGGAAGCTCCAGCCGTTTTGAAATGCCCGTTAAAAAGCAGTGGTTGCGCGTCGGAAGCGATCCGTTATGGCTCTTTGCGGCTAAAAATTTAAGCTCGCACTATGCTTTTAAAGAGATAATCATCGCCTCAAACGAGGAAAAATATATGAGTAAATTTGCCCCAACGTATCGCTTCGTAAAAGGCGGCGCGACCCGTCAAGAGAGCCTAAAAAACGCGCTTAAGCTCGTCCAAAGCGAATTTGTTTTAGTTAGCGACATCGCTCGTCCGATGATTAGCGCCGAGCTTTTCTCGCGTATAATGGGCGGCATCCAAAACGCCGACTGCGTCGTGCCTGCGCTAAAAGTGCCGGATACCGTTTATCTAGGGTCCCAGGCCGTCGATAGAGAGCAGATCAAGCTCATCCAGACTCCGCAGCTCTCGCGCACGGCAATGCTAAAAAGCGCGCTTGAAGCGGGTCAAATTTACACCGACGATAGCTCGGCGATAGCGGCTGCGGGCGGTAAAATTTGGTACGTGCAGGGCGATGAAAACGCTAGAAAAATCACATTTAAAGACGACCTTTCTAAAATTTGCGGCCTTGGCGCGCCGTCAAGCGAAATTTACGTGGGCAACGGTTTTGACGTGCATGCCTTTGAAGAAGATAAAAAAGAGGGAAGTTTCGTAACAATCGGTGGCGAAAAAATCCCTTTTGAACGAAATTTAAAGGCCCACTCCGACGGCGACGTAGCTATCCACGCGCTAATCGACGCCATACTAGGAGCGGCCGGACTCGGCGATATAGGCGAGCATTTCCCCGATACCGACGATAAATTTAAGGGGGCGGACTCGGCTATGTTACTAAAAGAAGCATATAGGCTCGTTCAAAGCGTCGGATTTGAGCTTATTAACGCCGACGTCACCGTCATAGCTGAGAGGCCAAAGCTTAGTAAATTTAAATCCGCGATGGAAATAAACATCGCAAATGCGCTAAATTTAACCCCGAGCCGCATAAACGTAAAGGCCACGACGACCGAGAAGCTAGGCTTTACGGGGCGAGGCGAGGGTATAGCCGCTACGGCGTCGGCGAGTCTAAAAATTTACGACTGGACGCAAAAATAAAACGACGAAAGTAAAAAAATGAGAGTTTTGATAATAGAAAACGAAATCTACCTAGCCCAAAGCATCGCATCAAAGCTAGAAAATCTAGGCTACGAGTGCGAGATCGCAAGAAGCGCGGCGGAGGCGATGAAAAGCGAGCCTGAGCAGAGGGCAAAGGAGGGCGCTAAGGACGTGCACTTTGACGTAGTGCTGCTCTCTAGCGCGTTTGCGGGCGACGATACGCTAAAAATCATACAAAAATTTAAAGACTCCGTCGTCATCCTGCTCATCACCTATATCAGCAACGACACCGTCTCGATCCCGATAAAAGCGGGTGCTAGCGACTACATACAAAAGCCGTTTATGATCGAGGAGCTAGTGCGAAAGATCAAGCATTTTGAGGAGTTTAGGCGATTGCAGACATTTATAAAGACCTATCAGGACTACTTAAACTATCATTTTAAGGCGGTTTCGGCGCTAAATTTCGACTTTAAGCGTATAAAGCTACCGCTTCTCATAAAGTGTAATAAAATGATAAACGCCGATAACTTTGTTTTTGAGTACGCAAAGGCGCTAAATTTGAGCTTTAAATACGTGCCGCTTGAGCCCGGTATCGACGTGGAGGCAATAGCTGCAGCAAATCCACGCACGCTTTTGTATTTTTCAAATTTTCAAATTTTACGCCAAGAGGCCAAAAATCAGATCGTCTCTCTCGCGGCCAAACGCAAGCTCATCGCAAGCTCGACCAATCCTAACGAAGAAGCGCCGATGGAGACGCTAAACATCGCAAGCGACGAGAAAAATTTCCAAATCGACGAAATTTTGACGATCGACGACTACATCAAGCACATCATCGTAAACTATCAGGACAAATACCCCGACACCGAGCTTAGCAAAAAGCTAGGAATCTCGCGCAAATCGCTTTGGGAAAAGAGGAAGAAATATGACGTCGTCAAGAAAAAATAACGCCGTTTGGATAAACGACGAGGCTTTCGGCGCGCTTGATCTCATAGAAAATCAAATTTTTAGCAAATTTAACCGCCTGATGAACGAAAAAGAGGCGAACGAGATCTATGAGACGGGCTTTTTAGCCGGCGAGCCTATGCCATATACTTTTGTCTTTGCGCCGCACGGCAAGCGCAATCAAGAAACGATAAAAAATGCCACAAAGGGCGATCATATCGAGCTTATAAACGGCGGCAAGGTTGTTGGGTATATCGAGGTCGGCGAGGTTTTTAAATTTAACGCCGAAAAAAGCTCGCAAAATATCTTTCGCGCTAACGAAGCCGCGCCCGCACAGCAAAGCCAAAGCGGCGAACTGGCCGTGAGCGGCGAGATAAAGATCTACGACGACAAGCTAGCCGAGGTAAGAAAGCTGATCGAAGGGGTCAAAAAGGAGCAAAACGTCCGAAAAATCTCGGCGATCATGCTAACCGCGGAGCCATTTAACCGCGCGCACGAGCGCCTGATCAGGATGACGATAGACAGCTCCGATCTGGTGCTTTTGTTTTTACTAAAAAGCCAAGGCGCGGACGAGATGATGAGCTTTTCGCTCAAAAAAAGCGTGCTGGAATACTTCATCCAAAACTACGTCCCTAAAAACCGCTTGATCATCGTGCCTTTTGAGAACTCAAATCTCTTTAGCTCGCACCTAAATCCGACACTCGAGTGTATCGCGGCGCATATGTTGGGCGCTCATAAGCTCATAGTCGGGCAAAATCACGCCGGTATCGGGATGTTTTATGATCACAATGTCGCTCACACGGTGCTAGAACGCTACAAAAACGATCTAAATCTAGATATCGTCGTGTTGCCAGAGCTCGTCTACTGCGACGAGTGCAAGACGCTAGTTAGCACCAAGACCTGCCCGCACGGCCAGCATCACCATATCAAATACCACGCCCAGACGCTAAAAACGCTGCTGCTAGGGGGTATCTTGCCGCCTGCGATCCTCATGCGGCGCGACATCTCGGCGATGATACTGAGCGAGCTTTTCCCGAACCGATTTGAAAATATCCAAAAGCTTTGCGACGATCTTTTTCCTAGCAACGGGCTGCTCGAAAAGCAGACGGAGAGGGAGTTTTACGAAAATTTGATGAAGCTTTATCAGACGACGTCGCTGACTTAAATTTGCTTTCGGCTTTTGCTGCGTCGAAATATCGTTGAAGCTGGGTTATTGCTATATGCATGCGTTGTTTGTTTGACACTTTTTGCCTATTTAGCACAGACGTATGGTTCTTTTCTATTATAGCTCGTTTTGTGGGGAGTGTGCTTTGCAGCTTTGTCGCGCTTGCAGTTGCTGCCCAAGAGCCACAAATTTGCAGTGCGAAGCAGGGGAAGAGTTAAATTTAGCTTGGGAAACTTCGCGTTTTATCGCCGCTAAAATTTACTGAGTGACTACTTTGCATTAGCGTTGCGAGCTTATCGTTTTTGCGGTATCTTATCTTTGCTTTTGCGTTCAAATTTGCAAATTTTACTTGCCAAGACCCGCACCGCAAAAACTCTAAAATTTGGCACTTGGTATTTATGGCGCGAGGCGTTACGTTACTGCAGCTTGTTTGGTACAAGGCATAGTGCTCGGCTTTGGCGTCAAATTTAACGTTTTTAGGTATACGTCTTAACGAGTGATATGCTTGCTATCAAAATTTGAGAACCAAAAAAGCCTGGGTAAAATTTGCGGTTTTAGTTCAAATTTAGCGGCCCATGCGTCCAAATTTGAAAATATCCAAACTTAGCGCAAATTTGGCGTCCGAATTTTGAAATTTGCGCGCTAAATTTGCTAAAATCGCACTAAAAATCGGCGAGTAAAAATGCGCCGATTATGATTTAAATTTGATTTCAAGGAAAAATATGCAAAGGTTATTTTTAACGTTTTTTGGCGCAGGCCTAAGCCATAAAGCTCCTGGCACAGTGGGTTCTATAGCTGGTGCGGTAGCGGCGTACGGATTTTTGATGTTTTTGCCCGCTTCCACGCTATTTTTGGTTTCGATTTGCCTTTTTTTATATAGCATAAAGATTATCGACGACTATGAGGCTAAAACTGGCGTGCATGATCATGGCAGCATCGTGATAGACGAGGTTGCAGGCGTTTGGCTGGCGATTTCTATCAGCGGCGCTACGGCGGTGCAGTTTGCGCTCTCGGTCCTGTTTTTTAGAGCGTTTGATATCCTAAAGCCCTCCGTGATCGGTCGTATCGACAAAAACGTAAAAGGCGGGCTGGGCGTGATGGGCGTCGATATGCTCGCAGGGCTTTTTGCGGGGCTTCTTAGCGCGATTTGCTACGAGGCTGTGACGAAAATCGGACTTGACTACGAGTGGATTAAATTTGAGCTGTCTCTTATACACATCTGACGCTGCCGACGAAGAGG
>CALBNA010000151.1 GCA_937896205.1 uncultured Campylobacter sp.
ATAAATCAGCCCGCGATAAATAAAGAAATTTCATCCGCAGTCAGGAACTTTTTGGCGTAATATCGCCCGTTTTTAAATTTTAATTTCCCGCTATTTTTTAGCAGTTGTGCTCTTTGCTCTTGCTCGGCGTTTAGGCTACTTTGCTCTATACCGACGATACTTCTGGCACCCAAAAATATCCGCTCCAAATTTAGCTCGTCCGTGCTTAAATTTTCTATTTTTTTAGCGTGCGGATTTTTGACGTAGGCGTTTAAATTTGAAGCGTTATAAAAGCGGCGATCTCGCCAAAATCCGACTGCGTAAGCGCCTATGGCAAGGTAGTTTTTGCCCTGCCAGTAGCCGAGGTTATGCCTGCAAATTTGACCGAAATTTGATATTTCGTACTGTTTTAGTCCGGTCTCCTCTATACGATCTATTATGAATTTAGCCAGTCTCGGACTATCTTTTGCGTAGTTTATCTTGCCTGCAAAAGGCGTATTTTCCTCAAGCGTTAGCGAGTACGCCGACACGTGCGAAACGCCTAGATTTTGGACATTATGCGTCTCTTGCTCGAGGCGTTTTTTGGTATCTAGCTTCGTGCCGTAGATGAGATCGACGTTTATGTTTTCTAGCCCCGCGGTCTTAGAGTTTGAGACCGCTTCGTAGATCTGCCTCGCGTCGTGTATGCGCCCGAGGAATTTTAATTTATCCTCAAAAAAGCTTTGAGCACCGAAGCTTACGCGATTTACGCCGTATGATTTCATCTGCGAGAGCCACTTTTGGCTTGCCGAGTTTGGATTTGCCTCTGTCGTGATCTCGGCGTCTTTTGCCATATATGGCGCGACCGCCTCAAATAGCCGCTCGTAGTAGCCCGCGTCTACGGCGCTAGGCGTCCCTCCGCCGATAAAAACGGTTTCGATCTCGCCGTTTTTTACGTCAAATTTTAAGATCTGCTCCCTAAAATCAGCAATCATCGCGTCAAAATACGCGCTTGTTAAATTTCGTTTGCCAACGACCGAACCAAAGGCGCAGTAGGGGCATTTGCTCTCGCAAAAAGGGATATGGACGTAAAGAAGCATTTTGACCTTTGTTTTTGCCGTATTTTAGCAGATTTTACGGGTTTATCGCGCGGTGTTTGAT
>CALBNA010000152.1 GCA_937896205.1 uncultured Campylobacter sp.
ATATATTTTAAGGTTAGCAAGGACGTCATTTTTACGCAGGCGCGCCCGGGTTTGCACGCTAAAATTTTTAAAATTTACAAATTTAAAACGATGAGCGACGAGCGCGGTGCGGACGGCGAACTGCTGCCCGACGAGCTGCGCCTAAGCGGCGTCGGCAAGACTATTAGGAGCCTCAGCCTTGATGAGCTACCGCAGCTTTTTAACGTGCTAAAGGGCGATATGAGCTTCATTGGGCCGCGTCCGCTTTTGGTTGAGTACCTGCCTCTTTACGACGCCGAGCAGGCAACCCGCCATGACGTGAGACCGGGTATCACGGGACTAGCGCAGGTAAACGGCCGCAACGCGATCAGCTGGGCGGAGAAGTTTAAATTTGACGCGAGATACGTCCGCGAGCTTAGCTTTACGCTGGACGTGAAAATCGCGATTTTAACGGTGCAAAAGGTGTTAAAACGAAGCGGTGTAAGTAAAGAAGGCATGGCCACGACGGAGAAATTTAATGGCCGCAACTAAAATTTACGTTTACGGCTTTAGCGGACACGGAGCCGTCGTCGCGGACGTAGCAAGAGCCTGCGGATACGGCGAGGTCGTGTTTTTAGACGATGCCAAATTTGACGGCAAAAACGTGCTCAAATTTGACCCGAGCTTAGAAAAAGCGGACGTGATCGTAGCTATCGGAGATAATAAAATCAGACGTATCCTGCAAAAAAGAGTAAAAAATACGGGCTTTGGCGTTGCACACTTGATCCATCCAAGCGCGGTAGTAAGTAGTAGCGCGAAAATAGGCGATGGTGCGGTCGTGATGCCCCATGCCGTCATAAATGCGCGTGCGGTAATAGGCGAGGGCGCGATAATAAACACGGGCGCGATCATAGAGCATGACTGCGAGATCGGCGATTTTGCGCATGTTAGCCCAAACGCGGCGCTAGCAGGCGGCGTGATAGTGGGTGCAAACACGCACGTAGGCATAGGTTCATGCGTCATCCAGTGCGTAAAAATCGGCGCAAACTGTATCATCGGAGCGGGCAGCGTAGTCGTAAGAGATATCGCAGACGGTAGCGTCGCCTACGGTAATCCCGCTAAAGTTAGGCGAAATTTAAGCTAAATTTGAGCACTAAATGCCGCTCGTCAAATTTGCGTCCGTAGCTACGAAAGACGGTGCAGGCAAAACAGATAAAGTATCCCACAAGGCGTCAAATTTTCCATTTTAAAATATATTTTGACGCAAAATTTAAAAAAATCCCCATTTTCTACGGCCTAAAAGCAAATTTAAACGAGTTTTTATAAAAATATTTAGATTTTAAGTGCTACAATGCGTAAATTTCTTTAAGGAATAATAATGCAAAGAATTTTCCTAAGCCCGCCACACATGAGCGGCAAAGAGCAAGAGTACATAAACGAGGTTTTTAAGAGCAACTATATCGCGCCGCTTGGCGAATACGTGAATAAATTTGAAGCAAGCGTGGCAAACTATACGGGCGCGCCCGATGCGCTGGCGCTAAATTCCGGCACATCGGCGATCCACTTGGCGCTAAGAGTGCTTGGTGTCGGCGCAGGAGACGTAGTGCTAGCATCTACGTTTACCTTTATGGCGTCCGTTAGTCCGATACTCTATCAAGGCGCGACGCCCGTTTTCGTAGATAGCGACGAAAGCTGGAATCTAAGCCCCGAGCTACTAAAAAAGGCGATCGCAAACTCGCCTAAAAAGCCAAAAGCGCTCGTCGTCACGCACCTTTACGGTCAGGCGGCAAAAATGAAAGAGATCTGCGAGATCTGCGAGCAGGAAAATATCGCCGTCGTCGAAGACGCAGCCGAGGCGCTGGGTGGCTTTTATAACGGCAAGGCGCTAGGCACTTTCGGACGACTGGGCGCATATAGCTTTAACGGCAACAAAATCATCACTACAAGCGGCGGCGGTATGCTAGTGGGCGAAAGATATCTCGTGGAAAAGGCGAGATTTTACAGCACGCAAGCTAGGGAGCCTTTTTTGCACTACGAGCACAAAGACTACGGCTACAACTACCGCCTAAGCAACGTCCTGGGCGCGATAGGAACGGCGCAGATGGAGGTGCTCGAGCAGCGCGTGATAAAAAAACGAGAAATTTTTGAAAAATATCAAAAAGAGCTTTCCGAGCTTGAGTTTATGCCCGAGATCGCAAATTCTCGCGGCAACCGCTGGCTAACGACCGCACTGTTTAAAGAAAAAGGCGCGTATCTACGCGTGATAGACGCACTAGCTAAAGAAAACATAGAGAGCCGTCCGCTTTGGAAGCCGATGCATATGCAGCCGGTATTTGAGGGAGCGCTAGCGTTTACGGACGGGACTAGCGAGGAGATGTTTGCGCGCGGTATCTGCCTGCCTAGCGGCACTGCGACGGGGGACGAGGAGTTTGCGCGAGTGGTAAAAATCGTAAAGGAAAATTTATAAATGTTTAAAGCGACGAAGCTAAAGCGGCTTGCGTTTTTTCTAACCTTTGACATCGCGATATTTGCAGCGTCGTTTTATCTAGCGTATCTG
>CALBNA010000153.1 GCA_937896205.1 uncultured Campylobacter sp.
TTAGATGAATGGTTATAGGGTTAGGGGTGATTTACACAGATTGTTTGATACTCTCGACTTTTTAATATTTTGCTATATGTTATTTGATTTATCTTAAACGGATCGATAAACAACGAAAAACATAACCTAAACCAGCTTGGATCTGTATATATGGTATCTGCTATAAAAAAGCCATCTTTTATTTCATCTGGGCGAGGATACTTTTTGTCCGACAAGTCAGACAAAAATACCTCGTTAGGGATAGTCCCTAAAACCCCATATTTATTATACAGTCTAAAAAATTACTGTATTTTGTTCCATAAGAACCAAACACTAATAACTCAAACGCATCTTTATTTTCAAAAAATACCCTCCTTACTGGTTTGTCCAGTAAAGAGGGTACATATCAAAACCCTTCTCTTTTTCTTTTATAGAACTTTTGCGTTATATACTTCTTCGGGCTTAGCGGCCAATAGTCTTGCTGCCATATCTTTTTTCATCTGAATCAAAGTAGTCTCTTCTTCTTCACTTCTATCTTCTTTTCTTGATAATTCAATAAATTCTTTTAGTACAAAACCTGGCTTTATGGTTATAACGACTGTTTTATCTCTATACTTGAATTTAAAATAATATCTTCCATGGGGACTTTCTAAGACTTCTTCAGCTTCTTTTAAATTAATATCAACGGAAATTCTACCACCTGTTACGCATCTTGTTACCATTTCAAAAGCATCTAGCCCTCCCGGTCCCGGAAATGCTGTAATAAGATATATCTCTCTTCTTTCTAATAATTTCCCATCATCTAAAAGTGGAAAGGCTCTACTCATGACTTGAAATGCATGAGCTACTCCCCCGGGATAATCTACACCATGATAGTTTAGTAAATCATCAAAGCTATATTCTAATTCATGTCCTTTTTCTAATACTTTTATTTTATCCATGTTTCTTCCTTTCTTGTTAAAACTACTTCCTCAATATTGTAGCAACTTCATCATCTGATAATTTGTAATCATATACATATTCAAAGAAATTCTTTAACTCTACTTCCATGTCCATATCTGAAAACAATTGTGGATACTGTATTTTTGCAGCCCATTTAACTGTAAGCGGAGTTTCAACCCCAGGAGGATCCCACCTATAAACACCTATAGGAATTTTGTATACTTGTTTGTTAGCTACAGCTTTAATTGTTGACCAGTCTCTACCTTCCTGCTTATTTTCAATAAAGTCTTCCGGCATTAAGTCTGAATGATTTCCTAAATAAATGATATCAGGGTTCCATACAATCATCTGCTCCATGTCCACTTCAGCCAATTTACCCTTAAGCTCGTGGGCCGGATTATGGGCTCCACTTGGTTTCATCCAATGGTCGTATGTTTTTACAGCTATTTTCATGTCACTATAAAACTCTATAACTTTTGGTTTATCTTCATCTTTTATTTCAGCTAACTTTGATGTTACTTCATTAATTCCTTTGTCCATATATTCAACTAATAAGTCGCCACGTTCTTTCTTTTGAAGTACTTCAGATATCATTTTTATATTTTCTTTTATACTGTCAAATTCTGCCCTCTTTAAAGCTACTACCTTAAGTCCTGCAGCTTCCATTTTTTCAATTTCTTTCTCAATATTCGAATAAATAAACACTACATCCGGTTTTAGCTTCAATAACTCTTCCACGTTAACAACTGAGTCTTTTGAACACCATTTAGTATTCGCATTAGCTAGTTGTGGATACATGTTTTTTAAAACACTTTCTTCAAAAGCTTTAATAGAAGATGGGTTGCATCCTACAATTTTATCTGTCTTTCCATCAATTGCATATATTATAGACGGAAGAGGCTTGTCCACCGTTGCAATTCTTTCCGGTGTTTTTTCAAATTTAATCGTTTTTCCTCTAACATCAGTAACCGAGTATTCGCTTTCTTTTACCTCTTTAACTTCTTGCACTTGACTAGCTTCTTTTTCCTTGTTTTCACTGATTTCATTTTTATTACTTTGAGAGCTGCCGTCACAAGCATTTAAAATTAATGCTAGTACTAAAAATAATAATAAACTAATCCTTCTTTTCATTTTTCCTCCTTTGAAAATTATACACTTAGTGGATAAACTCCAAACAAATCTGCAACTTCTTCTCTTAATATATGAGGTCTTTGTCTAAGAGCTTTGCCAACTTCTATCTTTCTTTCTAAATCAACTTGATTAATTCTTTCTTTTAATTTTCCTTCTTGTTCACTCCTTTCTTTAGCAGAGTAAGGTTCTTGATATAGGGTTTTAATAGCTTCATTAATTTCATCTTTTGAATTAAAGGTTCCCAGTACAGAATCTATAAAAGGAAAGGACAGAATATATGCATATGCCGCTTGAACCAAAGTTTGGTCTTCTTTTATACGAATAGCGTTAAATATATCTTCATAAAGCAACAAGTCTCCTGTTGCCAGCGGATTCATAGCTATTGTCCCTATATCTTTTTCATGAGTCTTCATTATTCCTTTTAATCTGTATTTGGAATTAATTATATTAAAGCCCTGTAAACTATAATCAAATTTATACTCCCCAATCATCTCAATTAGTTCTTTATTTTGTAAGTGTGAAGAAAAAGTAATATGCTTAATAAGTCCTTCTTCTCTTGCTTTTTCCATCTCTCTTATAGCTCCATAGTTTTTAGCTCCTCTCCATTCTTCAAAAGATTTTACACCCCAAAGACAAGTAAAGGAGTCAATACAACTTATTCCTAAATTCTTCAAAGAATTTTCAAGATTTTTTCGAAATGTTTTAGAATCTCCGGCATGTGTCTTTGACATAATATAAAATGGTTTTTTATGCTTCTTCATTTCTTTTATGGCTGCACCTAATATAAGTTCTGAACAATTGTTTCCATAAGTATCGCCGGTTTCAAAGAAATTTATTCCTTGTTTATATGCATAGAAGAAATTTTCTGCATGTTTATCTATATCTTGGGGATTCTTTAAGTGATGACTTCCCATAGATATTCTTGAAATTTGTATGCCTGTAGATCCTAATTTTCTATATTCCATTCATTAACCTCCTTCTAACAGTTCTATATGGCTTTATAAGGTGCAACTGTTTTGTATTCAACTTCTTCTGCTTGAAAAATTAAAATTTTAGCTTTGATCTGAAAATACTTTTGTAAGTTATCTTCAGTAATGGCTTTCGAACTTTCATCAAAGGTTGTTTTGTAGTCACTACCGATAAACAAAGTTTTGTCAGATATCTGCAATGCATGACTAGGAAAATGAGTGTTTATTATGCAAGCAGATTTTTTATTTACATTTATATGTTTAATTGCCTCTATGATTCTAATTTGATTCTTCATATCCAGGTTTGATTCCGGTTCATCTAAAATAAGAAGTTTTGGATTAGAAACAAGAGCTCTCGCAATCATAACCATTTGAAGCTCTCCTCCAGATAGCTCATCACAGTATCTATTTGATAGCTTTTCAACTCCTAATTCTTTTAAAGTTTCATAAGCTTTATCATAATCTTCCTTCGTAGGGATATGGAAAAAACTGTTTTCCTTGTCTAAACCCATCACAACCATTTCTAAAACCCCATAACTAAACACACTTTTCTTAACTTGAGGAACATAACTTAAGTTTTCCCATAATTCTTTTTCTGCATATTCATTTATATCTTTGCCGAACAATAAGGCTTTTCCCGTGTCCCATTTTAAAAACCCCATAAGACACCTTAAGAAAGTAGTTTTACCCACCCCATTGGGTCCAAGAATGGACATTACTTCTTCTTCTTTTAAATCAAATGAAATATCTTTTAAAATTTTTCTCTTGTCATATGAAAAAGTACCTTTTTTAACTTGGAGTATCATCTTCTTTCTCCCGAATTCTTTCTAAGTATAGTTATGAATAATGGCGCACCTATAAATGCTGTTAATATTGAAATGGGAATTTCATTGCTTGTAGCTGCTCTTGAAAGGGTATCTATCAGTAATAAATAAATTGCTCCCATAACACAACAAGTTGGAATAAGGTACCTATTATCATTTCCGATAACCATTCTCGCCAAATGGGGAATTATTAAACCTATCCATCCTATAATTCCACATACAGAAACTGTAGTTGCAGTTATCAATGTTGAGAGTAAGATAACCACAACACGTAATTTTTTTACATTAATTCCTAAAGACCTAGCCTCATCAGAATCTAGAGATAAAAGATTCAATTTCCACCTTAATAGAAAGAAGCCGAAAATACAAGGTATTATTATTATTGAACAAATAACAAGGTCTCTATAGGATACACTTGCTAAACTTCCCAGCAACCACATAGTGATAGTTGGAAGCTTATCTTCCGGATCTGCTATATATTTAATAAATGATATTGAAGCATCAAATAGTGACTTTACAATTACTCCGGATAAAACTAACACATACAAATCTGTTCGTTTTTTTACTCTGGATAGGTTTAAAACTATATAAACTGCTAAAAGCCCCAGAAGCAAAGAAACATGCTGAGTCACTATCATGTCTAGGGATAATAATATAGATAAAGCCGCCCCAAAACCTGCTCCTGAAGACACCCCTAGTAAGTCCGGGCTAACTAAAGGGTTTGAAAAAACAGTTTGATATGCTGCTCCTGCCAGTGATAGCCCTGCACCTACTAAAACTGCCATAAGTATTCTAGGTAGTCTTATGTCAATTACTACACTAGTTTCATGTACGCCTAAGCCGCTAACATCTCCGGTTATTGTTTTGTATATAATCATAAATGCTTCATAGGGGCTAACCGGATATCTTCCTAAACAAATAAAAGTTAGTATTAAAAGCAATAGCAATACAAAGAGAACCAATATGCATAATTTTTTATTCTTAAAGAAACCTTTCCCCATTTATCCACCCTTTCTAATTATTAGTTATATTATAGCACTTGCTATATTTGAAAGTCAAGGATATTGATACACATATTCATCTTTAAAATGGTCATCATCATACTCTTCATATACATAATAATAATTTAACCTAAAATGCACATTACCAATGTACGCATCTACCATTGTTGTGTTAGCAGTCGGTTTTTTAGTGTAGGCTTAGATAGTTAGGCTTGCTGGCAAAAAAGATTCTTGGTAAGTAAATTCACTTTTGGCAATAACACATTTTTCATTTAGGTATGAACTACAAAATTCTAAAAACTTAGCTCCTAATTCATCTGCTAGCTCTCTTTGTGTGCTAGCCAAATCTACAAACTGATGTGCCCCGTGAGGTAGATCACGTCGCCGATCTTGATATCTGCTAGATCCTCGGGCGCGATCGGCGTGGTTAAAATTTTCTTACTCATAGCGCGAACTCCTTGTGCGATTTTACGGCAAAATTTAGCTCTGCGTCCCAGACGATATGGCCTTTGCGGTGCGACCAGCAGCCCACGTTTACGGCGACGGCGATGACGCTGGGGTGGCGGGCGCAGTTTTCGATATGCACGCCCATGACCGAGCTCGCGCCGCTCATGCCTTGCGGGCCTAGGCCGATTTTATTGATGCCCTCTTCGAGCAGCCTTTCGGTTAGCGCGGCGCGTTCGTTTGGATTTGCCGAGCCAAGAGGTCTCATCAGCGCTTTTTTAGATAGCAAGGATGCCACGTCGATCGAGGTGCCCACGCCTACGCCCACTAGCAGCGGCGGACAGGCGTTTATGCCGTAGCTCGTCATTATGTCCATGACGAATTTCACGACGCCCTCGTAGCCCATCCCCGGCATCAGCACGGTTGCCTTGCCGGGCAGGCTACAGCCGCCGCCCGCCATATAGGTGTGTATCTCGCACTCGCCGCTATCCGGCACGATATCCCAAAATACGCTCGGCGTGCCCTTGCCGACGTTTTTACCGGTATTGTACTCATCAAACGTCTCGACGCTGTTGTGGCGTAGCGGAGCTTCGCGCGTCGCTCGCAGTACGGCCTCGCGCAGCAGCTCCTCAAGCTCGCCGATGAGCGGAAAGTTCGTGCCGCAGCGCACGAAAAACTGGATCACGCCCGTATCCTGGCAGGACGGACGGTCTAGCTGCTTAGCTAGGCGCTGGTTTTCAAACATCGTTTTATAGATCTCTCTCGCTAGCGGCTGCGTCTCGCGCTCGCTAAGCTCCCGCAGCTTTGCCGTCACATCATCAGGCAGCACCTTGCCCGTGTATCCGACGAATTTCGCCATGATCTCGGTCATCTTTTGCACGGCTTTTTGTTTATCCATCGCTTCTCCTTTGTCGGTTTTTACTTTCAAATTTTTCATACGTGCCCGCCAAAGTGCAGCCCGCAGCGTAGCAGAGCAGGTCGGCAAAATCAAACGTTCCGCCGATCATTACTTTTAAAATTTTATTTTCTATGCCTAAAATTTGCACGGCTCCCAAATACTGCGCTAGCTCCAAAGCCGCCGCGAACGCGAAAATTTTAAGCGGCAATTTTAAAGGCGGCACGCTAAAAATAGCCCTAGCGAGCGCATAAAGCAAGATAGCGGCCAAAACGTCGCCCGCGTAGTGACGCACGAAGCCGCCCTTTACGCAGATCGCGATGTAAATTTCAGCCGATAAAATCAGAGTTGCCGCGGTTAAAAACGCTAGCCTCGTCCGCACGCTTTGCCTTATTTGCGTCTTTTGCACGAGCTTTTTCGCGCCCTTCGGCCTAGCCTTTTGCTCGTTTAAATTTTCCTCTCGCAACGCTTTCCTTTTAAATTTAGCCGTTAAATTTGACCCGCGCAGCGGCGTAAATTCAGAGATGATTTATCAGGCTCGCGTTATATGCGGCGCCGAAGCCGTTGTCGATATTTACGACGCTCACGCCGTTTGCGCAGCTGTTTAGCATCGCTAGCAGAGCCGCCAGCCCGCCAAAGCTCGTTCCGTATCCCACGCTGGTGGGTACCGCGATCACCGGCACGCTAACAAGACCCGCCAGCACGCTAGCTAGCGCGCCCTCCATGCCCGCCACCGCGATCACGACCTTTGCGCCGCGTATCTGCTCTAAATTTGCGATCAGTCTGTGCAGCCCGGCCACGCCCGCATCGCTAAATTTACGCACGTCGTTGCCTAAAAATCTCGCCGTCTCGTACGCCTCCTCCACGACCGCGCCGTCGGCGGTGCCGGCGGAGACTATCGCGATGTAGCTTTGCGTGAACGCGGGCTCTTTAAATTTGACGCTGATGATGCGGCCGCGAGCGTTAAATTCCGCCTGCGGCAGCGCCTCGCGCACCCGCTTAAAAACCCGCTCGTTCGTGCGCGTGATCAGGATATTTTGCCCTCTCGCGCCGATAGCACCAGCGATACGTAAAATTTCATCGTCCGTCTTGCCCTCGCCGTAGATCACCTCGCCCGCACCGTTTCGCAGGGCGCGCTGAGTGTCGATCTTGGCGCAGCCCGCGTCGCTAAAAGGAAAATCCCGTAAAAACTCTATCGCTTCGCGCTCGCTTTTCTCGCCCGATTTTACGGCGCGGATGAAATTTAAAGCCTCATCATTCGTCATTTAAAATCTCCCCGCGAAGCCCCTTTAAATCAAGCAAAATTTCATACTCGCCAAGCGCGGCGATTTCGCGTACGACGGCGCTAAAATCTCCCGCGCAAAAGCGCTTTGTCTCGTTCGCCCCCATTTGCAGCTTAAAGGCTTTGCCGTCAAAGCGCGCGCGAACGTTTAAAAATCCGTGCGAGATTAGCAGATTTTCGGCTCGCTCCACGAGTGAAATTTCCTCCGCGGAAAACTCTCTATCGTGCGGTAAACGCGTCAGAAGGCACGCGTAGCTGGGTTTGTCCGCGGTCGGTAGTCCAAGCTCGCGGCTAAGCTCTCTAATCTCTGATTTTTTGAGGCCTTTAAGCGGCGAAAGTACGCCAAGCTCGTCTTTTGCTTTAAGCCCGGGGCGGTATTCGCCAAGGTCGTCTAGGTTCGTACCGTCGGCGACGTTTGTAAAGCCTAGATGCTTTGCTAGCTCGATTAGCCGCGTAAAAACCGCCTTTTTGCAGACGTAGCAGCGATCTTGCGGATTATTTTTTACCGCTTCGGGCGCGTCTAGCTCTAAAATTTCATGCCTGATGCCGTAAGTACGGGTAAATTCCACCGCCTCTTTTATCTCGCGCCCAGACATATAGGGCGATTTTAGCGTGATCGCCACCGCGCGCCGACCTAGCGTATCGGCAGCAACGCGCAGCAGTAGCGAGCTATCCACGCCGCCGCTAAACGCTACGGCTAAATTTTCCAGCTTTTTTATATCATTTTTTAGAATTTCTAGTTTCGTCATATCTTTTTAAAGTCTCGTTTCTGACCTCGCGGATCGTCGTTTGAAATCTCTGCGCGGCTTTTTTGCAGTCTTCGAATTCGGGCTTGATTTTTAAAATTTCGGGGTAATTTCGGGCTAAATTTTCGTCCGTCAAATTTTGCTCGGCGTTAAAACCGCAAACCCGGCCACGCGAAATTTTAAGCCTTATTTTGCCGTATTTAGTCTCTACCTCGCAAAACTCGCGCGCAAGCTCCGTTTTCCTCACGGCGCACTCCCTAACTCCGATCGCCGTCGTATGCGCGAAAATTAGCCCCTTTATCCGCGCGGCGTCCTGCTTGCGGCACAGCGCGTTTAGCTCAAAGCCCGCGCGTCCTTTTTTCATAAAAATAGACCTGCTAAATACGTCCAGCGCGCCGCTATCTCGTAAAATATCGCACGCAAAGGCAAAGCTCTCGGCGTCCATATCGTCGATATTAGTGGAGATTAAAATCCGCTCGCAAACCTCGCCGTAGCCGCTTTTCGCGCTTAAATTCGGCTCGCCGCTCGCGCCTAAATCCTCGCTCGTTTCGCAAAGCATTACGCGAAGCGCGTTGGCAAAATCCGCGGCCTCTTTATCGCCCGCGCCGTAGCCCGTGCTTAAAATTTTAAAATTTCGCGGCGGCTCGCGACCGTCTTGCTCCCTTAAATTTAGCGCGCAGGCCTTTAAAATCGCCGCTCCCGTGGGCGTAGTCGTCTCGAAATTCGCTCGCCCTAGGCTTACTTGCGCGCCTTTTAAAATTTCGCAAACCGCAGGCGCCGGTACGGCTAGCCTGCCGTGAGCGCAGTGCGTAAAACCGCTGCCAAGCTCGATAGGCGAAGTAAAAATTTGCGGCGCGCCCAAGGCCTCCAAGCAGATAGCCGCGCCCACTACGTCCGCGATGCTGTCTGCGGCGCCAACTTCGTGGAAATGGACTTGCTCTACGCTAGTGCCGTGGATTTTAGCCTCGGCTCGCGCGATAACGCTAAAAATTTCGCTTGCCGTTTTTTTTACGAAAGCGCTTAGGCTAGAGCTCTCGATAAGCTCTAAAATTTGCGTGAAATTTCGCGGATGCGGGCGGTTTTGGGCGGGCTTATCCGCTCCAAATTCGGCGCCGCGAATTTTGCCGTTTAAATTTTGACGCTGGCTAAATTTAGCGCCTAAGAGGCCAAGCGGAATTTGGTTCGGATTTGCCGCACAAACGACGTCTATTTTGGTTGCAGAGGTACCGCATTTTAGCACTTTGCGCTTGCGTAGGTAAAATTCGCTAGCTAAATTTAGCTTAGCAAGCTGGGCGCAAAGATAGCCAAAATCCGCGCCCAGATCCGCCAGCGCACCTAAATTCATATCGCCGCTTATGCCCGCGCTTGCGTCGTAGTAAAGAAATTTCGCCAAGCTTAAACCTTAGGCACCGTCATTGAGCCAAACGGCAGGATGATGATTTTCGCGTCCGAGCTCTTTTGCGCGAGTGCGTCGTCCACGGCTTTTTGGATGTTGTGGTATGGCTTTAGATGCACGGCTCGCATCTCCTCGTCGCTTAGATCGCTCACCGCCCAGGTCTGCGCCCAGAGCGATATTTCGGCCATTTTGGCGGCCTTGTGATAGCCGAGCTTAAAGCCCGCGCTGATCTTTTCTAGCACCTTTTTAGGGGTATCCGCGGAGGCCATCAGATCGAAAAACGGCTTTGGCCCGATACCAGTGCGGCACTTTGCGACCATTATTAAAATTCCGTCCTGCGCGAGTGCTAGTTTGCCGTTGTCTAGAGCTTTTTGCGCCTGATAGAGATCGACGTCCATCGGATATGGCGCGACCGAGATCACGATATCGGCCTTGCGCGGAATATTTACGCAAAAGACCTCATCTGCCTTTTTCACGCAGTCGTAAAAGCTATCGTTGAGATCGCCAGCGCTTGCGTAATACACGCCGTGCTCGCTATCAAGCACCGTCTGAATCGAAAAAACGTCGATGTGCGCGAGCACCTTCATCGCGTCGATCATATCCTCGTGCACGGGATTGCCCTCTAGGCGCAGAGCTTGCGCGTCGGAGCTAAGAGCTAGCTTGTGGTTTTGCGTGATGCTCTCATACGACGCGGTACCCGGCAAAAAGGCCTTTCTGCCGCCCGTGTAGCCCGCGAAATAGTGCGGCTCGACCGAGCCTATGACGATCACCTTTTTCGCTTCTGCTACGATTTTGTTTAGATACATCTGCGTGCCGTTTTTGGACTCACCTAAAAACACCATCTCGTCGTGCTTGGAGTCGTGATCGTGAACTTCGTTTTTGGCCCTGATCTCGGCGTAAATTTCTTTGCCGAAGATCATCTCGTACTCATCGAGCGTGCCCTCTCTATGGCAGCCCGTGGCGATGATGAAAATTTTATTTTTCTCGCGGATTTTTGGGTAAATTTGCTTTAAAACTTTTGCCGTCGGCGTAGGTCTCGTGCCGTCGTTTACGATGACGACGATCTTTTCGTCGCCCGCGATAAACTCGTCAAAGCTTTTTTGATTTATCGGATTTGCCAGAGCCTTTGCGATGAGCGCCGTTTCGTCAAATTTAGCCACTGGGTTTGGATCGAAAACGCCGAGCAAATTTTTCTCGTTTATCTCTAGATTTAGATGATCATCTTTGCCGTATGCGATAGGGATTTGCATATCTGCCTCCTATGTGGAATTTGGCAGGATTATAACGTAAATTTTATTTAAAACGATTTAGCCTCGCGCGGGTTATGAACGGAATTTAGAAAGCTTTAGAATTTAAAAATTTAGAGTATTTAAAATTTTAAAAAGCCGCTGGGATTTGAAATTTAAAGCTCGCGAGCCATATGCCCGCGAGCGCAACTATTATAAATAGCCGTAAATATGAGCGAAGATAAAGCCCATCGCACATGAAGTAAGAACACCTATTAGCCCAGGGAAAATGAAGCTGTGGTTGATGACGAATTTACCAATGTGCGTAGTGCCCGAGCGGTCGAACTGGATCGCCGCAAGATCGCTCGGATAGGTAGGTAGGATATAGTATCCGTAGCAAGCCGGTGCAAACGCAATAATAAGGCCCGGATCAATACCGATGCTAACCGCTAGCGGTACGAAAGTAGCAACCGCCGCCGCTTGAGAGTTAAGGAATTTACTAATTAGCAGCGAAACAATGACATATGTCCACGGATACGCCATAACAACCTTACCTAGCGACGCTTTTAACATTTCGATATGAGCAGTAAACATAGTCTCTGCCATCCATGAAATTCCATAAATGGCTACGAGCGCGATCATACCGCTATGAAAAATTTCATTTTTAGCGATATTGCCCGCTTTGATACCCGAGACAATCATCATAATGGATGCTGCAAGAAGCATGAAAATTTGAATGGTTAAGACCATATTTAAATTTGTGGTCTTCTTCATAGTATCCTTTACGACTATACTTGCGTTTGCGATGCTTTCGCTCTTATCGCCTGTCGTAATTACTACATTTCCGTCTTGAGAGACGATGCTTTGAGTAAGCTTTTTATCTTTGTCGTAAATTTCAACGCTATTAAATTTCGTCGCATCTTTGGCTTTGGACTCTTTGACGTTTGAGACGACCTTGCCACCGTCTACCATGGAGATAACCTGACCATCTTTAATCG
>CALBNA010000154.1 GCA_937896205.1 uncultured Campylobacter sp.
ATAAGAGACAGCACCCACTCTCCGCGCTCATGCGCCACTACAGCGCCGTCGTCGCCGATGAAGGAGTTGCTAAATTTATCGATTATTAGGCGTTCTTTATCCATTTTGCGATTTTATAAAATTCGGGCTAAAAAGGCGCTTGAAAAACGAATTTATTTAAGCGGCTCGGCAAATTTAACCTCTCAAATTTGCCGAGTTTAAAAATCTATCCGAAAATCTCAAATTTACTAAACAGCTCGGGCTCATCTTTTACTATGCCGCGCTTAACGAGATCAGCTACGACATTGCGGTCGCAGTCGGTTTGCAACGGCCAGCCGCGCGTATAGCCCTCAGCCTCGCCTTTTGCGGTCGCGTCGATACAGACCGCGCCCTCACGCACGTAGATATCGCGCAAGGCGTCGATGTTATTTGTCACGCGCCAAAGCAGCATATATGGATTTTCTAGGTAGTTTTGCATATCCACGACGACTAGAAGCTTGAAAAACTCCCTAAATTCTAAAAGCTTAGAAAATAGCTCTTTTACAGGGCGATCTTTTTCAAATTTCACCACGCAAATAGGCGTTTTGGTATCCATTTTAAACTGCATAAGCTCTTTTACATTTGGCGTGACGCTTTGAAATTTAGCCAAAAGTTCATCATCGCTTAAAACCGCAGGGCTAAATTTACAAAAGTCCTGCGTCGCATCGATGCCAAGCTTACCACCAAAGCACGAGTTCGGGCTCGCGTGATCGAGCTGATCGCACACGCCCTCGCTGATTAGCAAGCTTTTATCGCCGAAGCGGTTTAAAATATGCTCCGCAAGCACGTCATAATCGCTCAAATTTGGCCCGTCCTCGCCGACGAAAACCGCGTGTTTGACGAAGCTCATCTGCCCTACGCCCCAAAATGCGTGCATAGCCTGTTTTGCGTGCGCCGGATAAAGGGCGTTGATTTTAGCCAAAATCAGGTTGTGAAAGACGCCGTTTTCAGGCATGTTGTAGTCTAAAAGCTCCGGCACCGTCGTACGCAAAAGCGGCAAGAAAATGCGCTCGGTCGCCCAGCCCATATACTTATCTTCAAGCGGCGGTTTGCCGACCACGGTCGCGTGAAACAGGGGCTCACGCTTGCTAGTTATCGCCATAACCTCCATAACGGGAAACGGCTCGATCGGCGTATAAAAGCCCGTGTGATCGCCAAACGGCCCCTCAAGCTCAAATTTATCCGTATCCACAAAGCCCTCGATCACGTAGTCCGCGTCGTGGGGGACATAAATTTCATTCGTTAGCGATTTTACGAGCTTGGCCGGCTCTTTGCGGATAAAGCCGTAAAGCAGCAGCTCAAATACGCCCTTTGGTAGCGGCGCCTGACCGCACCAGATATATAGCGGATCGCCGCCGATTGCTACCGAAACTGGCATTTTTTTGCCCGCGCGCTTGTATTCGTTAAAGAAATTTGCGCCGTCTTTGTGGATCTGCCAGTGCATGCCGAGGCGATTTTTACCATAAATTTGCAATCGGTACATGCCGACGTTTTGCAGTTCGCCGTCAGGGCTTTGCGTATAGACCTGCCCCATCGTGATAAAGGCCCCGCCGTCAAGCGGCCATGTTTTTAGCGCTGGAAGGCTCAAAAGATCGACATCCTCGCCCATGAATTTGACCTGCTGGCACTCGCCCTCGCCTTTTAATCTTTTCGTGAAAATTTTTCTCATTTCAAACAAATAAGCGGCAAAATTTAGCTTTTCACCAAAGCTCTTAGGCTTTTTAGGCTTTAAAAGCCGCTCTATCTCGCTCGCGATCTCGTCGGGATCGCGTCCAAAAATAAGCTCTAAAGCGCGCTTTGAGCCGTAGATATTGGTTAGCACGGGAGCAAATTTGCGCCCCGTTTTTTTGCAGACGGGATTTGTAAAAAGCAGCGCCTGCGAGTTTTCGCACTTGACCTCGATGTAGCTCGCGTGCGCGATCTCCAGATCGATATCCGCGGGCTCGTCAATGACGCGCAGTAGGCCGTTATCTTTTAGAAGCTTGATGTAGTCCATATTTTTCCTTATAAATTTATACTTAGTTATCCAAATTTTAATAAAGTTAAATTTAGCAAATTTGGGCTAAATTTGTCATTTTATTGCGATTTTAAAAAAATTTATAGAGAGAAATATGAAAAACTTACCAAACATAGGCGATCACGTCTTCGTAGATAGAAGCGTGTTTGGCATAAAGCTTTACGAGCACCACGGCATCTACGTCGGAGACGATATGGTCGTGCATTATAACGGCTTGGCGCGCGGGATCGTACTTGAAAAAAGCTGCTTTGAGGAGATCTTAAGCAACGTCGTGCCGCTAGATAAACGCAACGTGGCAAAAGTGGAGATGACTAGCCTCGAGGAGTTTGCAAGCGGCGATACTTGGCAGATAAAAAAGCACGCAAATGCGCCTTTTAGCGGCACAGATATAGCCCTTTGCGCCAAGTCGCGCGTAGGCGAGCAAAAATACAACCTGCTTATCAACAACTGCGAGCATTTTTGCAACGAGTGCGTATTTGGCGAGCACATCAGCCAACAAGTGCAAAACGTAAAGCAAAACTCGGCGCTATTTAGCGAGATAGAGCCATTTTTAGGGCAGATCATAAGCGAGCTTTTCGGCGCACAAACCAAGAGTGAAATCAAAGAAACTTTCGTAAAATCACTTACCGCACTTGCGCAGCATACCAAAGATAGCGCAGAGCAAAAAGCTCGCGAGATGATAAAAGAAAACAGAGACAAGATAAACTCGCAAATAGAAAAATTTATGGGCAAAAATGCCGACGTGAACGCTATGTTTAAAAATATCAGCGAGGAATTAAAAGTAAAAATAGCAAAGGATTTTAATATCAAATTTTAGTAGTTTTTGGATCAACAAGCTCTTTTTTATGATATTTTCCAGTCCAAAAGAGCTCAAATTTTATCAGCGTTTTTAGCGTTAAATTTAACTGCATTTTAGTAGCTCGCCAAATACCTCTTTGCAGTATTTCATAAAGCGTTCATTTAGCCTCACGCATTCTATATTGGCGCTGATGACGCTATCCTTCACTTCAAAAACTATGGTTTTATCAGCGATAGTTACGCATTTGCAAGCATTATAGCAAATGTCGCCGTTACACTCCGCGTATAGGCCGTTTATATCGGCGTTTTCGTCGTCATCTTTTTTGAGTTTGATCGGTCTTTGAAAGATTATGTAGTTTTTGTAGTTATATTTGTCGTCTGCAAGACCGATCATATAGTAGTTGTCTTTGTTATTTTTAGTAGCGGTTGCGGCTTTTGCTTTAAAATTTAGCTCAAACACGCCTCTACGCCATCTCCTCGGCGCGTTTTAGCAGCTCTTTTGCGCCCTTGCCGATAAATATCCGTCCAAGCTCGGCGCCCACGCTTTTCCACTGGTTTTTTTGCGCGACGATATTTTCGCGTATGCTCTCGCTACCGTCTGGTAGTCCCACGACCGCGCGTATCTCGATCTTATCGCCGTTTAAATTTGCATTTACGCCGATAGGTACCTGGCAGCCGCCCTCTAGCATCGCGACGAAATCGCGCTCCACGGTCGTCTCTATCACGGCTTTTTCGTCTTTTAAAAACTCTATCAAATTTAAAATTTCAGCATCCTCTCTGGCCTCGATGCCTAGCGCCCCCTGCCCCATCGCAGGCACCATCTGATCTAGCCCAAACGGCACGATATGCGCGACTTCGGAGCGTAAATTTAAGCGGTTCACGCCCGCCATCGCTAGGATGATCGCGTCAAATTCGCCCTCTTTTAGCTTGCGCAAACGAGTTTGGACGTTGCCTCGCAGCGAGATTATATCAAGGTCCGGACGCATCGCTAAAAGCTGCATCTTGCGGCGCAAGCTCGTAGTACCTACGCGCGCGCCCTCGGGCAAATCCTCAAATTTAGCGTATTTTTCGCTTAGCATCGCGTCCCTCACGTCCTCGCGCGAGCAGATCGCGGCCAGCACCAGCCCCTCTGGAAAAACGACAGGCACGTCTTTTAGACTATGCACGGCGATGTGCGTTTCGCCGCTTAGCATACTATCTTCCAGCTCTTTTGTAAACAGCCCCTTGCCGCCGATCTTTGCTAGCGGGGTATCTAGGATCACGTCGCCTTTGGTTTTCATGCCCGTTAGCTCGACCGCGATTTGCGGATAGCGTGATAGAATTTTATCCCTGATATGCTCGCTTTGCCACATCGCCAGCACGCTTTTTCTCGTTGCGATTTTTAGTTTTTCCATATTTGCCTCTTTTCTTCTACGACTTCGACGTCGATGATCTCGCCGTCGTCGCGCGGTTTGCTCTGCCCGCTTTGAAATTTTTCGTAATAATATTCGCTCCCGCCCTTGCTCTCGCCGCCGTTTTTTAAATTTGCAAAAAATGCGACCGTTACGATCGCCGCACCCAAAACGTCGGTGATAAGCCCCGGGATAAACATAAAAAAGCCCCCGATCGCCATACCTACGCTACTAAAGACGTCTGCGGGCTTAAAAAACGCGATATTGCTCGTTAGCTGAAAAAATCCAACGCGAAACATAAAAAACAGCCCCAAAACGGCCGACGTGATGACCTCTAGGACCAAATTTAAAAATCCGTACGCGTGGATAAAAAAATACGCCGCTACGATCTCCAAAACGACGTAGGGCGTAAAAAAATGCTTTATCATAGGCTCTTTAGTCGCGCTAAAATTTCGCTCGCTTTGACGGTTTCTTTAACTAGGCCGCCCCGCGTAACGAGCTCTACCGTACCTTCAGCTAGCCCCTTGCCCACGATCACGGCATAAGGAAATCCCATCAGCTCAAATTCGCTCATCTTTACGCCAAAGCGCTCGTTTCTATCGTCAAGCAGCACCGAAACGCCAGCCGCGCGCAAGCTCTCGTAAAGCTCCTGCGCAAATTTGACGCCCTCTTCGTCTTTTAAATTTGAGATGATGATTTCAAATTTAAACGGAGCTAGGGTTTCGTTCCAGATTATGCCTTTTTCGTCGTGCTTAGCCTCGACGGCGACGGCTACCAGGCGGCTAATGCCGATGCCGTAGCAGCCCATGATAAACGGTTTTGCTTTGCCGTTTTCGTCCAAAAACGTAGCACCCATCGGCTCTGAGTACTTGGTGCCCAGCTTAAATATATGTCCGACCTCGATACCTTTGCTAACGCTTAAATTTCCTCCGCAGCAAGGGCATTTGTCGCCGGCTTTTACGGCGGTTAGGTCTTTGAAGCGCTCCGCGTTAAAGCTACTAACGCTAACGCCCACGAAGTGATAATCCCGCTCGTTTGCGCCGCAGATCATCTGCGTCTCGCCTTCAAGCTCTTTATCGATATAAAACTCCACGCCCTTTAGCCCGACCGGCCCGCAAAATCCGCCCACAAGCCCAGCCACCGCGATCTCGGCCTCGGTTGCGTCCGTTAGCTCGAGCGCTCCACATGCGTTTTGCGCTTTGACCTCTTGTAGCTCATCCTCGCCGCGCACGAAAAATACTACGATTTTCTCGCTCTTTTCACCTTTATCGCCGATAAAAATCGCCTTTTTTATCACCGCTTTTATGCAGTAAAACTCGTCAACTCTAAAAAACTCCGCCACGTCTTTGATGGTTTTGGCATTTGGAGTTAAAAATTTAGCCGCGTCAGCCTCAGGTCGCTCGGCCTGCGTCGTTCGTTTTGCGCGGGTTGCGGCCTCTATGTTTGCGGCGTAGTCGCAGTTTTCGCAGACGATGATGTCGTCCTCGCCGCTATTTGCCAGCACCATAAACTCTTTGCTTCCGCTGCCGCCTATCGCGCCGCTATCGGCTCTAACCGCGCGGAAATTTAACCCAAGGCGAGTAAAAATTTTGCTATAAGTTTTTTCCATCAGGTCAAATTCGCGGTCCAAATCCTCGGCATTTGCGTGAAAGCTATATCCGTCCTTCATCAAAAACTCGCGCCCTCTAAGAAGTCCGAATCTCGGCCTCGCCTCGTCTCTAAATTTGGTATTCATCTGATACAAATTTAGCGGCAGTTGCTTATAGGACGTCACTTTGCCTCGCACGAGTGCGACGACGCTCTCTTCGTTTGTCGGGCTTAAAACAAAGTCGTTTTCCTTGCGATCTTTAAAGCGCAAAAGCTCCTTGCCGTAGACGTCAAAGCGTCCGCTCTCGCGCCAAAGATCGGCGGAGGTAACAAAGCTCATCGAGATCTCCTGCGCGCCCGCTTCGTCAAGCTCCTCTTTGACGATATTTTTTATATTTTCAAGCACTCGTTTGCCAAGCGGCAAAAAGTTGTAAAGTCCGCTGCCTACCTGCTCGGCGTAGCCCGCTCGGAGCAAAAATTTATGACTTGCCAGACTTGCGTCTTTTGGCGCTTCTTTTGCCGTCGGCGCGTAAAGTTTGCTAAATTTCATTCATTCTCCCATTCAAATTCATTATTTTCTTCTTGCGGCGTTTGCTCCGCGACGTTAAAGATTTCCCCGACGGCTCTTAGCTGCGCTTCGCTTCCGGCAGCGCCCGCGAGGTTTTTTAAATTTATCGTCGGCGCGTGCAAAAACGCCCTAAAAACCTGATGTATGAGGCGATACGCCTCCTCCTTGTCGCTATGTTTTAGATAGCCCTTTTTTAGGGCTTTTGCTAGCTCTCTCTCGGCGCACTCTTTGGCCTGTTCTCTGATGCCTTTTATTAGCGGCGTGACGGCTAGCTCGCGCAGCATTTGGAAAAACGCCGCCGTATTTCGCCCGACGATGCCGTATGCGATCTGAGCTTGCTCTTCGCGCAGGGCTAGGTTTTTATTTACGATCTCTTGCAAGTCGTCCACGGCGTAAATTTTGATATTTTCGCTCTGCGTGATCGCGATATCGCGCGGTACGGCTATATCAAAAAAGTAACGCTTAAACTCCTTAGACTCGACCATCGCGTCGATCAAAACCGGATGCGGCGCGGCGGTCGCGGAAAATATTATTTGATATTTATTTATGTACTGCGCTACGTTTGAAAGCGAGTCGTATTCGTTATTGTCCCCCAGCGTCAGAGCTAAATTTTTAGCGCGCTCTTTGTTTCGGCTGACGATTATCGTTCGCGCGCCGCTTGCAATTAGGTGCTTTGCGGCTAGCTCCGCCATCTCTCCCGCACCCACGATCACGGCGACCATGCCGTTTAATGTGCCAAAAATCTCCTTTGCCTTAGCCACCGCGACGCTTGAGACCGAGATCGGATTTTTGGAGATTTCGGTTTTGTTTCGTACCTCTGCCGCGCACTTAAAGGCAAACTCCATCGCTCTACCTAGCTTTGCGCCGCATTTACCGTTAGTGCGGGCAAATTTATACGCTTCTTTTAGCTGCCCCGCTATCTGCGTTTCGCCTATAACAAGGCTATCTAGCGAGCTAGCTACGGCAAAGAGATGATGCACGGCGCCGTTATCCTCGTAGATGTCGGCTCTGCTTTGTAGCTCCTCAAAAGGGATGCCGCAGATGAGCGACATGCAGGCGATGATGTGCTTGCTAGCGCCTTCGACTGTCTTTACGCTAGCGATGATCTCGACGCGGTTGCAGGTGCTTAGTACCATGCACTCGTTGATGTTTTGGCTGGAGCTAATGAGGCGTAAAATTTCGTTTTTGCGCTCGATGTTAGAAAAAGAGAGCTTTTCGCGCACGGAGATATCGGTGTTTTTGTGCGTAAAGCTCACGCTTGCGTAATGCATTAAAATTCCCTATCTATCATTGATTTTACGATACTTTCTAGGCCGTCTATGTTAAATTTCTCTACCGATTTTATCGCCTGCTCGCCTAAATTTTTTGCCGCTTCTATGCTTTTTTTTATCGCGCCCGTTTCGTTCATCTTTGCCCTCACCCAGCCTCGCTCGGCCTCGCTCAGATCTTTTTTAAACAAGCTTTTTAGCTTCTCTTTGTCCGCTTCGTTTAAGCTTTCGTAAAGATAAATGTAAGGCAGCGTCGTTTTACCCTCTTTAAAGTCGCTAAAATTGGGCTTTCCAAGCGTTGCGGCATCTTGCGTGACGTCTAGGATGTCGTCGATTATCTGAAATGCTAGGCCTAAATTTTTGCCGTAAATTTTAAAATTACGCGGCTCAAGTCCTGCCAGCACCGCTCCGACCGCAGCCGTAGCCTCGATCAAAACGGCAGTTTTGTAGTAGATCATCGTTTCGTATGTAGACTTATCGTCGTTAAATTTAGCCGAGAGATCCACGTCCATCATCTCACCCACGCTTAGTTTGCTAACCGCGCCCGATATCTCGCCTGCGATCTCGTGCGGGAATTTCGACAGCTCATAAAAGCCCTTCGAATAGAGGATATCGCCTAGCATAACGGCGTTTTTGGTGCCGAAGCTCGCATTTATACTAGGGCTTCCGCGCCTCGTGTCCGCATCATCTATCACGTCGTCGTGAAGCAGGCTAGCTAGATGAATAAGCTCTATAATCGCGCAAATTTTTAAACTCTGCTCGCTTTCTCCCGCTATTTTTAAAAGCAGCTTAGAGCGCAGCTTTTTGCCCGAATTTATCCGCGCAAACATCGCATTTGCAGGTTCATAGCCAAGCTCCGCGATAAAATTTTTCATTATCAGATCGATTTTTTCCATTTATGCTCACTTAAATTTTGCTTTTATCTCGCGTTTTGCGCGCTATTTTGAGCGCCGCTCTGCTTTTTTGGCGGGTCCAAAAACTCAACATCTACGCGCTGTTCGTCGTCATTTATCAGCACGCGAAATTTCGCTACGCCTTGCTTAAAATCCTCAAAAACGAGATAAAGCGCGACGCGGTCGCTAGGCGGAAACTTAAGACCAGGTATCAAAGTCTGCTTATAGGTCTCAAGGCCGCGCCTTAGCGACATAACAAGCTGGCGAGGATAGTTTCGGTAGCGCGAATGCACGATGATGTTCGTGTTATCAAAAAGCGTCCAACGAAAATCAAAGCTCTCTCGCTCGTCCGTGCCTTTTTTGGTCACGAAAACCCGCGCCCACTCGTCTTTTTTGAGCTCAAAAAGGTGCTCTTCCTCGAAATTTACCGCGCCGAAAGCCAACGATAAAAACAACGAAAATATAACGGCTATTTTACTCATTTTGACTTAAAATATCCCCACTAAGCCCGATATAAATGTCGTTTAGACGCTCATTTATCAGGGTTTGATTTTGAGAGATGAACGAATTTTGCGCCGTTTCGTCAAAGCCGTTTTTTTCGCAAAATTCACTCATCGCGATAAATTTTTCAAAGGTTTTTTCAAGCTCGTTTTCGACTAAGTTTTTGTTCGCGTTAAATAAAATTTCAAAGAATTTTTCTCTCGGACTTTGAGAAAATATATCATAATCCATAAATTTCAAAACCTTTCGTAAATCTTAAAATACATATTATTTTTTGTAAAATCTTACCTAAAATCATACGTACTATAATACGCTAAATTTTTATAACTTCTCGATATATAGGGCTGCTTCAGCCACTGTAAAGACATTGTCGCAGCTTGGACTTTGGCTACCAAATCCCCAACAAACGTTTAGATATCTCATGCCTGCATTGCGCGCGGCAAGCTCATCTTTTTTACTATCTCCGACAAATATCGCTTTATCAAATTCGCCTGACTTTAATATCAAATTTAGCATCGCAGGATCTGGTTTTTGAGGCACGTTTTCATCCGCTCCTACGATGAGATCAAAAAATTTAAATATCCCGCTTCTTTGTAAAATTTCATCCAATGTATACCTTGGCGCATTGCTAGCTAGAGCGACGAAATGTCCCGCCCCTTTTAGCCCTGCTAGCAGTCCATCTACGCCATCGTATGCCGCGGCGTATTCGCGGTAATTTTTCTTAAATTTAGCCTCAAAATTATCCCGCAGCTTCATATCAGGCTTATCGATACCGTAAAAGTCAAGCCCCAAATTTCGCCCAGGCTCGTTTATGGCCTTTACGATAAACTCCGCCGCCAAATCGCCCTCAAGACCAAGCTCCCTCCGCACCTCGTTTACCGTCTCGCAGATCGCTTTTGCGCTATCTATGAGCGTGCCGTCCATATCAAATATCACGCATTTCACTCTTCGTCCTTATATTTTTTTCTATGTTTTTCTTTTTTATACGTTTTTTGATTTTTTAGCTTTTCTAGCGCGTTGGCGCAGGCTACCAGCTCGCCTCTCTCGCCGCCTTTTACGACTAAATTTACGAAATTTTCAAGAGATTTCGAGTAGGCGTTATCTAAAAAAACCGGCTCGATCTTGCGTAAAATTTTGGCGTTTTTGCCCACCCTAGCGCGAAATTCGTCCTCGTTAAAATCCTCTCTTTTTAGCGCGCTAATCGCCGCTTTTGCGAATTTTTCCAGGCCGCGCAGGTATTTTACGCGCTTAAATTTGTCGTTTTGTTCAGCCATTTTTCCCTTTCAAAAGCCCAATTATACCAATTTAAACTTTTAGCGGTTATAATGCGCGCAAATTTTACAAGGAGAAAAGATGCAAAAAGAGACGATCGCCACGCACTACGGCTACGACACCAAGGCAGGCCCAGGCGCCATGGCGGTGCCGATTTACCAGACTACGGCTTATGATTTCGGCAGCGCCGAGTCGGCCGCGGCGAGATTTCAGCTAGAAGCCCCTGGTCACATATACACGAGGCTGGGTAACCCGACGACGGACGTTCTAGAGAGCCGTATAGCCGCGCTCGAGGAGGGCTCGGCCTCTATCGTGACGGCTAGCGGTCAGTCGGCGATTTTTTACTCGATCGCAAATTTAGCCGCAGTCGGCGACAACATCGTCGTGGCAAAGAAAATTTACGGCGGCACGATGGTTCTTTTTATACATACGCTTAAGCGTTTTGGTATCGAGGCGCGGGTGTTTGACAGCGACAGCGCGGACGATCTTGAAAATTTGATAGACGACAAAACGCGCGCGATATTTTTCGAGACGCTATCAAATCCGCAAATCGCAATCCCGAATTTTAAAAAGATAGTAGAGATCGCGGATAAGCACGGCGTCGTAACGATCGCAGATAACACCGTACCTACGCCGATCATTTTCCAGCCGCTAAATCACGGCGTAGACGTCGTCGTGCATAGCGCTAGCAAATACATCTGCGGCCAAGGCCTAAGCCTAGCGGGCGCAGTCGTAGCTAGCAAAAATTTAAACGCCAAGCTAGTCGGCAACGCCAGATACGCGCACTTTAACGAGCCTGACGAGAGCTATCACGGGCTAGTTTATGCGCAGATGGCGGATAAATTTGACATCTATACGCTTCGCATGAGAGTGGCTTTGGTACGCGATATAGGCGCTACGATCTCGCCTTTTAACTCTTGGCAGCTCATCCAGGGGCTTGAGACGTTAAGCGTTCGTATCGAGAGGCACTCGCAAAATGCGCGAAAAATAGCAGAGTTTTTAAACTCGCATAAACACGTAAAACGCGTAACCTACCCTGCGCTAAAAAGCGATCCCGAGCACGAAAAAGCGCAAAGATATTTCAAAGACGGCATGGCTAGCGGGCTAATGTGCTTTGAAACCGATAGCTATGAGCGCGCCGTAAAGATGCTCGGCAAGGTAAAGCTCTTTAAAATCGTCGTAAATATCGGCGACTCAAAGTCGCTCATCACGCACCCGGCCTCCACTACGCATCAGCAGCTCTCAAGCGAGGAGCTAATAAAGGCAGGCATAACAAAGGAGCTAATCAGAATCAGCGTCGGCCTAGAGAACGCAGACGACCTCATCGCCGATCTCGCGCAGGCTTTGGAGTAGAATAATGCTAAATTTGAAAGATAAATTCGGCTAAATTTAAGCTAAATTCAAATATACCCCTTTGGCGGTTTCACCGCCTTGGGGTTAAGCGCCAGATTGTTAAATTTGATCAAGAGGGCTTCCCTCTTGCTGTCTCTTATACACATCTCCGAGCCCACGAGACCGTACTAGATCTCGTA
>CALBNA010000155.1 GCA_937896205.1 uncultured Campylobacter sp.
GATGGCAATAACGTGGGCGCAGGCGCTTGACTACGACAAGGTTACCATCGTTCCGCACAACGGCTCGTACACGAGGACGCTAATCGAAAAGAGCGGGTATTTCGCCGTGCAGATCCCCACGGCAGCGCAGGCGGAGCTAGTTAGCGAGCTAGGCGCCGAAAATAACTCGCGCTTTGATAACGCGGACAAGATGAAAAACGTGGAAATTTTCTATAAAGATGACATTGACGTGCCGCTGATCGCGGGATGCGCCGCATGGCTCGTTTGCAAGCGTATCCCCGAGCCTCACAACGAGCAGAGCTACGATCTTTTCATCGGCGAGGTCGTCGCGGCGTATGCGGACGAGCGGATATTTGACGGCGGGCACTGGCTGTTTGAAAAGATCCCTGACGAGCTAAAAACGCTCCACTACGTCGCCGGCGGTCGGTATTATCTTGACGGCAAAGCGGTAGATACCAAGCGCACGCCCATAAGCGGCGAGTAAGTGCCTCGTAAAACGCGGGCGAGTTTGTAAATTTAAGATGAGTGCACGCGTGAATACGCGGCGAGCTTGGGTAAATTTCAAGCTAAAGAATCTAAAAAAAGGATAGAGAATGAAAAAATATATCGTCATCACCGGCGCAAGTTCGGGTATCGGAGCGGCTACGGCAAAGGCATTTGCTGGGCGCGGAGAAAATTTGATCCTAATCGCGCGCAGAGCGGAGCTGCTGCAAAATTTAAAGGACGAGATCGCTAAAATTTCGCCTAAACCAGACGTCGTGATTAAAATTTGCGACCTTGCGAATAGCGAGAACGTCCTGACGCTTTGGGACGAGCTAAAAAGCTACGAGCTAAAGACGCTCATAAATAACGCGGGCTTCGGGGATTACGGCGCGGTCGGCGAGCGCGATCTATCCAAAATCTCGCAGATGCTACAGCTCAACATCATTTCGCTCACACTGCTAAGCCACCTCTTTGTGCGCGATTACAAGTATAAGCCCGCCCAACTCATCAATATCTCCTCCGCGGGCGGTTACAGTATGGTGCCAAACGCCGTCACCTACTGCGCGAGCAAGTTTTTTGTAAGCGCCTTTACCGAGGGCTTGCGCCACGAGCTGGCGCAGGATAAAGACGCCAAAATGCAGGCTAAAGTTCTAGCGCCCGCCGCGACTAGGACGGAGTTTGGTCCCGTGGCGACGGATGACGCCGGTTACGACTACGACGCGGCTTTTAAGCGCTATCATTCAAGCGAGGAGATGGCGGAATTTCTGCTTGCGCTTTACGATAGCGACGCGTGCGTGGGCGCGGTGGATCGAAACAGTTTCGAGTTTAGCCTGCAAGTTGCGCGATTTGACTACGCGGGCAAACGCTAAATTTATGCATTATGCGTCGCGCGACGAGACATAAAATTTGAGCAACGTAATATCGGAGCTAAATTTGATCTCAAAGCACGATAAAATTTAAAGAAATTTAAGGAGCGAAAATGGGAAAAACGGCTTTGGTATTGGGCGCTACGGGCGTCGTGGGCAGGGAACTGGTGCGCGAGCTTTGTGATAGCCCGGATTACGATGAGGTAGAGGCATGGGCGCGCCGCGAGATAGGCTTTTGCCACCCTAAGCTTCGCGCGCAGATCATTGATTTTGAGGGTATCTCGGATATCGCGCCGCATAAATTTGACGAAATTTTTTGCGCGCTTGGCATGACGATGAAGCAGGCGGGCTCGCGCGAGGCGTTTTTGCGCGTGGATGTGGACTACGTCTATGCGGCGGCGAAGTGGGGCAAAGCAGCGGGCGTGCGGCGCTTCGTGCTCGTATCATCTCCGGGTGCGAGCGAGGGTTCGCCAAGCTTTTATCTGCGCGCTAAAGGGCAGATTGAGCGGCGCGTGAGCGAGCTCGGCTTTGACAGCCTTCAGATCGTCCGTCCGCCGTTAATCTTGGGCGAGAGGTCGGATGCTCGCCCGCTAGAACGGCTTGCGGCGGCGGTTTTTAAACTGCTGCCCGCCTGCGTGTTCGGCAAATTTAGACCGCTTAGCGGCGCAAGTATCGCCCGCTGCGAGCGTGATTTTTAGCTCAAAATCCTATAAAAATTCGCTCATTTTTTCTCTTTATTTTGTTTGATCTCCTCAAGACTTAGACCGCTTTTACCAATACTGTCCATACCAAGCGTTTCGATTATCACGAGTATTGCGGCTGGGTCTTTGCCTAATACGCGCGCTAACGTGTCCGTAATCTCGGCGATGATTTGCTTTTTTTGCTCTTTTGTAGGCTCTGGAGCGGCTACTTTTATATTTACGAATGGCATTTTCTCTCCTTAAATTTGATAAAGCAGGGCTAATTATATCAAATTTTAGACTGTTACCC
>CALBNA010000156.1 GCA_937896205.1 uncultured Campylobacter sp.
GAAAACAACGCCACCCTTAACGCTTTAAGAAATCTGCTGAGGCTAAAAGATACGGATAAGATTTTAAATTTTATGACAAGAAACGGGCTTAGCGCCGACGTAAAGATGAAGGCAGGCACGACGCCGCTGATGTACGCTAGCTTTTACGATGACGAAGCCACGGCAAAAAGGTTGATAGATATGGGCGCAAACGCTCATGCGCGAGATAACTACAAACTCTCGCCCCTGGCCTACGCCATAGAAAACAACTCCACAAAGACCGTTAAGCTCTTGCTTGATAGCGGGGTTAAATTTAGCAATAAAGAAAAAATTCAAAGATATTTAAAAGCGCCCCAAAACGATAGGATAAAAAGCTTGACTATCGACGGAGATAATATATTTGTAGAGTACGAAGTAAAATACGGTCAGAAAAACGAAGGCTCAAAAGGCTGGATATTGCCTTTTGATTATATTACCTTTGGCAATTTTACCGAGATGCTACAAATACTATTTAGTATGGGGTATTTTGACGAGAACGGCAACTATTTTAAAGATATGGAATATATGCCAAACTACGAACCTATGCTAAATTTGCTACTAGACAACAACGTTTCGGGGCAACCTACTAGCGAGGAGCTGAGAGAGGCGTATAAAAAATGCTATATAAGACACAAGTGGGCAGTTGAAGACAAAGAAAAATACATCTATAAAATGAATCAAGGCAGAGACGAAGAGGCCGAAGAAAAGATAAAGAAAAAGTATGATAAATACAAATATGCTCCTTACTGGCACATATATCAAGACGGCCTTTTGCAATACAAACCAAAGCCGATAGACCCGAAAAAGATAGAAGAATTTGATAAAGAGATAGACTACTATAAGCAACATTGTTCAGATGAAAATTCTACGTTTAAAGATACCGAATCTTTTGTAAAATGGGCAAATGAAGAAAAAAGAGGGGAATATGTACGGCAGTTTTTAGAAGCGCATAAAAATAATCCCGCTAAGGTGATCTATATTGGCGCCAATATAAGTAGTCAAGACAAAGAAAAATTAATATCTAATAAACTAATACAAAAACGAAGGAGCAAAAATGCCGCAGAGCGACGATGATAGATCGCTATATAGCGCAGTACAAGGTCGTCGGACAAATTTGCGCCAACTAGCAAAAGTCAAATTTGATCGAAAGAGCGGTCAAATTTAAGCTAAATTTGACGAGTTCTCACTCCTCGTTGGTCAAATTTTGCGCCCCAGCGGCGAAAAACGTATCGCTGTGGATGTTTTCAAAAGCAGCCTTTAGCGAGACGAAAAGCTTTGGATTTTGCTTTTCTAAATTTGCCAAAAGCTCCTTAGTTTCAGCTCTGGCGTGAGGCATCTTGATATCAAATCGCATCGCAGGACACGCCTCGTCGCCGATGACGGTAAGCCCGTTTCGCACGGCATTTTCGCGTAGCTGCCGCTCACGCACGAATATAAACGGCCTGATAACCTCGATACCGTTTGCCGCGACGTATTTTGGAGCAAGCGTTCGCAGCGCGCCGTTATAAGTAAAATTCATAAAAAAGCTCTCGACCGCGTCGTCGAGGTGGTGGGCGATGGCGAGCTTGTTAAAACCGTGCTCGAGCGCGTAGGTGTAGAGATAGCCGCGCCTCATACGCGAGAAAAAGCTGCAAAAGCTGGAGTTTTTGCGGATCTTGTCCTTTGATATCTCAAAGATCGAGCTATCGATCACGTCGTGCTCGATGCCGTGCTCGGCGCAGTGGCGCGTGAGATAGGCGTAGTCCTCGCCCATGCCGTAGCTTAGCGTCACGGCCTTAAACTCAAATTTTTCGGGCGTGACGTTTTGCATATGTTTTAGCACGTGCGCGAGCGCGAGGCTGTCCTTACCGCCGCTAAGACCGAGCAAAATTTTATCCCCGCCGCACACCATGCGGTATCTGGCGTTAGTTTGCCCGACCTGGCGCAGCAGCCGCTTGCTAAGCTCTATCATAGCCGCTCGATCATCGCGAGCATGAACTGCGCGCTGACGTTTGCCGAGTCTTGTAAAAATTTATCGAAGTCAAACTCCGCACTGCCACCCGCCTCGTCGCTGATGGCGCGAAGCACGAAAAACGGTACGCCTAGACTCTCGCAAACTAGCGCCACGCTAGCGCCCTCCATCTCGGCCGCATCGGCTTTGAAGGTCGCTTTTAGCCACTCTTTTTTCGCGTTATCGCAGATGAACTGATCGCCCGTGGCTATTATGCCGCCTTTTAGCGCGATGCCTTTTTCGGCCGCGACGCTAGAGGCTAGCGCGTTTAGGGCGTCGTCGCTTTTGATAAAGATGCTAGTCTCAGGCACGTAGCCGTGCGGGTGTCCAAACGCCGTGATATCGACGTCGTGCTGCACCAGGCTAGTCGCGTAAAGCATATCTCCGATTTTCAAATTTGGATTTAGCGCGCCTGCGACGCCGGTAAAAAGCAGCTTCCGGGCGCCGAATTTCTCTATCATCACGCTTGCGGTCAGAGCGGCATTTACTTTGCCGATCTTTGAATAGGCGATCACAAGCTCCTTGCTGCTAAAATTTGCTAGGTAAAATACGTTATTTGCGTGCTTAACTTCTTTATAATCCTTGATGCGCTCAAGTAGAGGGGCAACCTCCTCGCGCATCGCGCCTAAGATCGCTATCATTTAAGCTCCTTTAAAAGCTCTTCAAGGCTGCTAAGATCGGTGACGCTAAAGGTCGGCTTCTCGGTGATTTTTTTGTTGATGCCTTTTAGCACGCTACCACCGAACTCCACAAACATATCAACCTCGTTTTCTGTCTCTTATACACATCTGACGCTGCCGACGAAGAGG
>CALBNA010000157.1 GCA_937896205.1 uncultured Campylobacter sp.
ATTTTTTATAAGTTACTTATTTATTTCCGAATTATTCAAATTTGCACGAGTTTTACGTAAAATACCCCTAGCGCCAAAATATCTATTTTATGGTTTTATGTTATGCAAAAAAGTTATAAAATAGTATTTAGAAAATGTATTTGGGTCAAAAGATGGCTTGAAAAATAAATTTGGCCACATAAGTTTTAAATTTGCAAATTTGAAATTTACCCGCCAGCCGCCTTTAAATTTATTCTGAAATATCCTTATCAAAATATTTCATTGATATTTCTTTTAGCTTGCCCTCGGCTCGTAGCTCGTTTAGGGCTTTGTTTATCGCTTCTGGTAGCTCGGCGTTGCCTTTATGTACGATCGCAGCAGTGTACATCGGATCCTCACCTGCTTCTACAAGCTTTATTGGCGCTTTTGGGTGCTGCTTTTTGTAGTCGTAGAACATCACGGCGTCGTCTATCGTATCGTCGGCGCACTTGGTGATTATGAGATTTATCTGGTCGCTTAGTCTATCGGCTACTACGAGTTTTGCGCCGTATCTTTCGACGGTTGGGATCCACATGCTATTTACCGAGTGCGTCGAGCGCTTGCCCTTTAGATCGGCAAAGCTCTTGATATCGTCGTTGTCCTCGTGCACGATGATTGCCGAGTACGAGGTCATGTATGGCACGAAGTAGTCGTACTTTTTCTTGCGCTCTTTGGTGATGCTTACTTGGTTAAACACGGTGTCCGCCTTGCCCGCGTCAAATGCCGCTAGCATCGCGTCCCACGAGGCTTCGATAAATTTAGGCTTTAGGCCTAGCTTGTCTGCGACCGCTCTTGCGATCTCTACGTCGTAGCTCATCAGCTCGTCTTTTTCGTTGTGAAACGAAAACGGCGAATACACTCCCTCGGTTGCGATAGTGATCACGCCGTCTTTTTTGATCTGCTCGAGCGATTTTGCGCTGGCTAAATTTAAACAAACGGCAAGCGCCGCACCTAGTTTTAAAATTTGTCTTAGCTTCATGCTAACTCCTTTTGTGAAATTTGAAAAGCCTTATTCGGCCACGGTGTTGCCGCGCAGGCAGGCGGTGAATAAGGAGCCATCGCTGCCCAGCAGCTCGAACAGCTGAAAACCGAGCAGGAAAAACTGCAGCAGGCGCAGGT
>CALBNA010000158.1 GCA_937896205.1 uncultured Campylobacter sp.
TAGTACGGTCTCGTGGGCTCGGAGATGTGTATAAGAGACAGAGTAAAATCCGCTCAAATTTAACCTGTTTTTTGGCGGAGCGAATAAAATTTGGCTACGGAACGTCAAGAATAAAACCTAAATTTTAGCGGTTAAATTTGCGAGCATTCGGCGTCAAATTTGACGGACGGTTTTTGGTTTTTATATTTTCAAGATGTGGGTTTTGGGAGGTAAATTTTGGGGCAAATTTGAAGTTAAATTTGCTACGGTCAAATTTAAAAAAGGCGAGCCGAATTTGACTCGCCGTAGTAAATTTAACGCCGAATTTAAATGCGTTAAATTTTTATCGCTTTCTGCCCATTCTTTTTAGATTGTCGCATGCAGACGTGTCGCCGCTAAAGCACGCCGAGCGGTAGATGCTTCTAGCTTTTGTTTCATCCTGCGCTACGCCCAACCCATGCTCGTAAAGTACGGCCGTGTTTGTGCAGCACGGTACGTCGCCTAGTTTGCAGCCTCTATCGTAGGCCGACATGGCGTTTGCGTAGTCCGGTTCTTTGCCGTCGATTGCCGAGCGATAAAACTCGCCTAAGTAGTAGCAAGAGTACGCCCCGCCGTTCGTGCATGAGGCGCTATAGATTTCAAGTGCTTTGTTTGCGTCTTTGCTCACGCCAAGGCCTGTTTGGTACATGTTAGCGAGGTTTGTGCAGGCGGCTTGATAGTTGTTTTTGCATGCTCTTTCATAGTATTTTAGAGCGGTTTTGTGATCTTGCAGATTTTGATAGCTGATGGCAAGATCGTTGCACGCGGAGTAGTTGCCGCTTTCGCATTTTGGCTTTAGAACTTCGATGGCGCGTTTGTTAAAATCGTAGTCGGGGTTGTCGTTGGGTCCGCCGCTTGAAGCTGCGCATCCTACAAACAAAAGCCCGATAAAGGTAAGAAGTAAATTCCTCATTTTTTATCCTTTCCGTCGTTTTTAAAATTGTCCAAAGAGGTCATTTAGCGCTTCGCTGATACTAGGGTGGGTGAAAATCTGATTTTTAAAGAAATCAGCGCCCGCGCCTAGAGCCATTGCGATGGCGATTTCGTTGATAAGCTCGTTTGCGTAAACGCAGTGAAATGCCGCGCCCAAAATTTTGCCGCTTTTTGCCTCCACGATCGCTTTTAAAAATCCAGTTTCGTTGCCGACTACCTTTGCACCGGGGACTGCTGCTAGCGGGAGTTTTAGGACTTTAAAATCTAAATTTTGAGCCGTCGCTCGTTTCTCGTTTAGCCCGATGCTAGCTAGCGGAGTCTCGGTAAAAAGCGTGCTGGCGTGAGGCGAGCGGTTTAGAGTGCTGCGTTTGCCCGCGCCAAAAAGCTTATCAAAGACGATACGAAAATCATCTAGGCTCGTGTATGTGAAAAGCTCGCCGCCGCGAACGTCGCCTACCGCGTAGATATGCGGCTGGGCGGTTTGTAAAAACTCGTTTACAAGCACGTTTCCTTTGGCGTCCGTTTGTACGCCCGCCGCGCTCAAATTTAGCTCCGCACTCGCCGCTACCCGCCCGGTCGCTAGCAAAAACGCGTCCGCTTCAAGGCATTTCGTCTCGCCGTTTTGGTTAAAAATTAGCGCGCAATCTTTTAAATTTTTAACTTCGCAGCCCTCTAAAATATCGATTCCTTGCGTTTGTAGCAGCGATTTTACGCTCTCTTTGACGTCATCGTCCTCGTTTTTTAGCACGCCCGAGCGAGCTATGACGGTAACTTTTGAGCCGAATTCGGCAAACATCGAGGCAAACTCAAGCCCGATGTATCCGCCGCCAACGACTACTAGGTGCTTTGGAAGCGTTTTTAGGTTTAAAATCCCCGTGCTGTCGTAAGCAGAATTTGAGCTAACCTCAAAGCTTGGTTTTTCGTTAACCGAACCCGTGTTTATAACGATAGTAGGTGCGGTAAGTACGCTTTTTGAGCCGTCAACAGCCGCGACTTCGACGCTATTTTTATCTATAAATTTAGCCGTGCCGTTTATCACGTCGATGTTTGCGTTACCGTCAAGCATAGCGAAATTTTTAGCTCTAAGCGCGGAAACGAGAGCATCTTTTTTCTCGATACTTAGCGTGAAGTATTCGCCCGCGACGTTGTTATTTACGTATTGCGCCTCTTTGCTTAAATTTACTAGTTTTTTTGTCGGGATGCAGCCGACGTTTATGCACGTTCCGCCGTACATCTGCGCCGATTTTTCGATCACGGCGACCTTTTTGCCCAAATTTGCGGCTTTTACGGCGAGAGTTTTGCCCGCCTTGCCAAAGCCGATGACGATGATATCGTAGTTTTTCATATGTTTTTTCCTAGTATGTAGTGAGTAGTTTCATTTACTTTTTTTATGTTTATCTTGTTTTTTTCAGCCCAGTTTTCGATCACGTTTAGCGCGCCCGGTGTTTTGCCTGCATTTTTTATCTTAAACACGTCCTCGCTGCCGCTCATCGCGACGAAGCTGCCAAGCGGTTTTAGGCGGTCGTTTAGCGTGATGATACTGCTTAAATTTAACCCGTCGCAGTTGTTTAGGATGCGCTTAACCTGAGCGGTGGTCGCATCGTTTTCGTTATAGCCTAGCTGGTTTAAAAGAGCTGAAATTTCCATATTTTTCCTTTCTAGTTTATGCTTTTTTGACTTACCAAAACGCCCTCGATGAGCTTTTTTATATCGCCGTCTAGTATCGCGTCGGTTTGGCTGTATGCCTCGCCGCTGCGGTTGTCTTTAACCTGCTGATACGGGAAAAGCACGTATGAGCGGATCTGATGACCCCAGCCGATCTCGCTTTTTTCAATACTGCCGGCGGCTTCTTGCTGTTTCATTAGCTCTAGCTCATATAGGCGCGATTTTAGCATTTTCATCGCGGTGGCTTTGTTTTTGTGCTGGCTGCGGTCGTTTTGACACTGCACGACGATGCCAGTGGGTGCGTGAGTGATACGCACGGCGGACTCGGTTTTGTTTACGTGTTGACCGCCCGCTCCGCCAGCGCGGTAGGTGTCGATTTTTAGGTCTTTTTCGTCGATTTCTATCTCGATGTCGTCGTCGATCTCCGGGCTTACCATTACGCTAGTAAAGCTCGTATGTCGGCGACCCGCGCTATCAAACGGACTGGTTCGTACTAAGCGGTGGATGCCGTTTTCGGCCTTTAGATAGCCGTAAGCGTTTACGCCTTTAACGATAAAACTCACGTCTTTTAGTCCGGCTTCTTCGCCTTCTTGGAAGTCCAGGGTTTCGACCTTAAAGCCCTCGCGCTCGCAAAAGCGCAGATACATGCGGTATAGCATGCTAGCCCAGTCGTTGCTCTCCGTACCGCCGGCGCCCGGGTGGATGGTGACGATAGCGTTTTTGCCGTCGTCCTCGCCGCTAAGCAGCATGGAAATCTCTAAATTTACGATCTTATCCTCAAGCTCGTCCGCCTCTGCAAAGAGCGAATTTATCGTCTCTTCGTCGTTTTCAGAGTTTGCCAGCTCATATAGATCCTTTGCGTCGTCTACGGCACTTTTGGCGTTTAGGAAGTTGTTTAAGATATTTGAAATTTTCGTTTTTTCCTTGCCGATGGCGCCCGCTTTTGCGATGTCTTGCCAGAAATTTTGATCGTTTTCTAGCTCCTCGATCTCTTTTAGGCGAGCTTTTATGCTCTCGGGCTTTACGACGCCCGCGATATTTTCTACTTTCGTGTTTAGGGTTTTTAGAAGTTCCGTGTATTCGTAATTATCCAAAATTTAAGACCTTTTTTGTGCTTTTTGGCGTGATTATAACCTGTCTCTTATACACATC
>CALBNA010000159.1 GCA_937896205.1 uncultured Campylobacter sp.
TCGTGGGCTCGTAGATGTGTATAAGAGACAGATACTCGGCCGCTTCGCTAAACATCTCGCTCACGTCATCAGGATCAAACGGCGGCTCGCCAAAAGTAGCCGTTTGCGGGGCGTGGTTTTGGTTAAATTTAGCGGTACCGCTTGGTTTTTGCTCCGTTTTTGCGGAGTTTTGACTCTCTAGCCGTCTTAGCTCGTCGTCTAAAAATGCCAGATCCGCCCCCGCTAGGGCGCCGTCATCGGTCTTAAATTTCAGCGAATACGCCTCATGAAAATCGTGTGTATCGTCGCGCATACTCTCAAAATCGGGCGCAAATTTAGGCTCGGTCGGTTGATTATTTAAACCAGCCTGCGTTTGCGAGTTTTGTATCAAATTTGCCGCATTTTCGTTTAAATTTAAGGGTGCGGTTTCGTCGCGTAACGAGTCGCTATTTGTTTGCGCGCTCGGAGCCGAGTCGCTTGCCGCTTGCAAAATATCCGATTGCGTTTGCGGCGTCAAATTTTCCGCTTGCTCGTCCTGCTCGCCGCTTTCAAATTTAGCGTCTAGATTTTGCTCTGAGGGCACGACCGTCACGCTCTCCCCTTTACTGTCCGAAAACAAATTTTCAGTCAAATTTGAGGGCTCGGGCTCTTGCGCTTGCTCGTTTTGGCTTAAATTTTCAGGCGCGACGTCCGCGTCAAATTTGCCACTCTCATGGCTTGAAACAGTTTTGGCGTCATCAGATTTTTCCGAGCTAGCGTGCTCATCACCCAAATTTGCCGCACCCTTCTGCTCTTGCACCCCTACATCCGGGCTTTGCTTGGGAGTTATCTTTATCTTTGCGCTCTCGCCGAAAAGACTGCGCAAAATCTGCAAAATCACCTTCGAGCTCTCGCGAAGCCGCCTCTGATCATCTCCGGCCGCACTTGAGGCTAGACTCATGCAGCCGCCCGAAAAGTCCAAAAACTCGATGCAGTTTTTAAAGCACTCGCCAAGATCAAAGCTGCGGTCGTAAATTTTGGCCAAAAACGCCTCGTAAGCCGGATTTGGAGTTTTCGCGGCGCCGGTTTGGCCACCCGGCTCCTGAGGCGTCTGGACGCCCAAATTTACCGAGCCAACCAGTGTCTTTGGGCTTAAATTTTGCCCCTGAGTCGCGCCGTTTTGCGAGACGAGTTTAGGCGCGTTTGCTCCCGTCAAATTTGATCCGTCCATAGAGGCTGAAATTTGACCCGTCTGAGCAGGAACCGTAAATTTAGCCGTTTCGCTTCGTCCACCCATGAAATTTGACGCCGCACAAGATGCGCTAAAATCGGCCGCGCGCGCCTGTGAATCCGCAAATTTTTCCCTCGCGTCCACGGCTATCATCTCGTCGATCGATTTTAGATTTGTCGCCTCGATCATCATAAAAAGCATCACGCCAAGCACGAATCCGCCGTCGCTGCTAACGCTTAGCATCGAGCGCGCCTGCGAGAGGATCCTAAAAAATCTCTCGTACAAAAGCAGCGAGTATTTCGGGCTTTGCGCGAGGAAATTTGCTTTTAGGTTTGCCGTTATCTCATCTATCACCATCTCGGCGTCGTAGCTCTCTAGCTGCGCTACCGCCGCGCTCACGGCCGATTTGTCGCTGCTCATAACAAGCGATAAAATCTCCTCTATGCGCTGCGGATCAAGGAGTCCCAGCATCTGCGCTACGGCGCTTTGCGTTAGCTCGCCCTTGGCGTAGATGATGGCCTGATCTAGCAGAGTGAGAGTATCGCGCAGCGAGCCAGCGCCGCTACGAGCGAGGATCTCGAGAGCCTCTTTTTCGTGCGGGACATTTTCGCGGTTTAAGATAAAATCAAGATGCGCGACGACGTCCGGGCGCGAGATCTGGCGAAATCTAAAATGCTGCGTACGCGATAGAACGGTGGCCGGGAGCTTGAGCGGATCGGTCGTGGCCAGGATAAATTTGACGTAGGGCGGTGGCTCCTCGAGCGTCTTTAACAGCGCGTTAAACGCGGGCGTGGAGAGCATGTGCACCTCGTCGATGATGAAAATCTTAAAGCGCGCGATCGCCGGAGCGTACTTGGTCTGCTCGATGAGCCCCTTTATATCGTCGATACCGCGGTGGCTGGCCGCGTCCATCTCGATGATATCGATATGGCGGCCTTCGTTTGCGGCGATGCAGTTGGCGCACTGCTCGCACGGCTGGCTAGTCGGGCCGTGATCGCAAACCAGCGCCTTTGAAAATATCCTAGCGCTCGAGGTCTTGCCGCTGCCGCGAAGCCCCGAAAAAAGGTAGGCGTGAGTGAGGCGGCTCTCGTCCAGAGCGTGCGTGAGGCTGGTGCTGACGGCCTCCTGACCTACGAGCTCGCTAAAATTTCGCGGTCTATATCTAAGCGCTAATGCTTGCAACACGGATTTTTCCTTAAATTTAAGATGTGATATTTTACTTTTTTTTGGATAAAAATTTAATATATTATGACTCGAGGCGTCGTAATACGAGTCGCCGGGCGGGGCAAATT
>CALBNA010000160.1 GCA_937896205.1 uncultured Campylobacter sp.
ACGGTCTCGTGGGCTCGGAGATGTGTATAAGAGACAGGCTTTTGATCGCGTCAAATCGCGGGTCGATCTTGGTGACCGGTACGGCTAGCAGTTTCTCGTCCATACCTGCTTCATCCTCCATCACGAGCACGCCGATTAGGCGGCACGGGATCACGCTACCTGCTTGCAGAGGGTATTCGTTTAGCACCAAGATGTCGGCAGGATCGCCGTCTGCTGCGAGCGTGTTTGGCACGAAGCCGTAGTTTGCCGGGTAGAACATCGCCGAGTAGAGTACGCGATCGACCACGACCGCGCCGCTATCTTTGTCGATCTCGTATTTGATGTTCGAGCCGTACGGGATCTCGATCACGGCGTTGATTTTGTCTGGGTTTGAACCTGCTTTGATTTTTGAAACGTCCATTTTTATCCTTTGTAAAGCTCCTATCACGCGGCGTTTTGTAGCAAAACACTTTGAGATACTTGCCTTGAAATTTGAGTAAGAGATTATATAAAATCTCGGCTAAATTTGGAGTAAAACGGAGTTGAAGTAGGCCAAAATTTGACCGGCATTACGGCGGTAAATTTGATGCTAAAAAGTAAAATTTGTAGATTTTTTTTGGGGGGGGACTAAAATTTGGGGAAAATTTAAGGCGGCGAACCGCCCTAAAATTATTTGATTATTTCGATAGTTTTTACGTCGATAGAGGTTTTCATAAAGTCCTTATCGACCTCGCCGTAGATGCGTACGGGAGTATTTTCATCGACGGTTACGCCTCTCCAGTCCTTGTGGTCGATCTCAACTTCGATTGCGTCGTCGTTTTTATCGACGAACTGGTAGTGTTCAGGGCGAAACTCGGAGACGATCTTGCCCTCAAGCACAACGCGAGCGTCATCCGGTAGCGCTAGGGCTTGTTTTACCGTGCTTGCGCTCAAAGCGCCTTTACCGACAAAGCCGCCTTGATTTGCTACGTTTTGTGCGCTTGAGCCAGTAAATCCGCCTGCTGCAAACATTGCGCTAGCAAGAGCCGCTAATAAAACTATTTTCTTAAACATTACGTATCCTTTAAAATTTTATGTGATTTTCGTGAAATCATAGTGCGGATTTTAATAATATTTCGTGAATTATTTGTTAATTTGGATTTATGGAAAGCTTAAATTTAGAGCCTGGTTTGAGGCTCTAAATTTAATATTTATAGGCTATTTACGAGAGCTTTAACATCGGCTACGATAGGCTCGATCGCACGCTCGCCGTTTACGACGTGAAGCAGGCCTTTTTCTTTGTAAAATTTGCGTATCGCCTCGATCGGCTCTAGATAAACCTTCATGCGGTTGTTGAAAACCTCGTTGTTGTCGTCGGCTCCGCGTGCTCGTCCGAGCACTCTTTCGCGTGCGACGGCTTCGCTAACGTCCACTTCGATCACGCCTTTTAACGCGATCTCGTTTTGCGCGGCTAGCACCTTGTCTAGCTCGGTCATTTGCTCGACGCTGCGCGGGTAACCGTCGATGATGACGTTTGATTTATCTGAGCTTTTGATCGCCGAGACTATCGCGTTTACGACGACGTCAAGCGGGACTAGATTGCCCTTTGAGATAAAGCCGTCGATTAGTTCGCCAAGCTCTGAGCCGCTAGCAACCTCTGCACGAAGCAGATCACCGGTCGAGAAGTGCGCAAATTTAGCATCTTCTTGCGCGATTAGCGATGCGTCGGTGGTTTTGCCGGAACCCGGAGCGCCGATGATTAAAAATAGTTTTTTCATAAATTTTCCTTTAAACGGCTTGTCTCTTGCGCGATTTTAAATGAGCTAGAAATTTCCTCCCTCGATGA
>CALBNA010000161.1 GCA_937896205.1 uncultured Campylobacter sp.
GCGTTTACGGTCTCAACGAGCGCAAATTTGAGCGAGCTAAAACCGGTGTTTCGTATCGTGACGGCCTCGCCTGATGGCGAAATGCCGATGAGCGGTTTTTCTATCTTTTCGCCAAATATCGTCACGCTCTGTCCGATTTTAGGCGTCAAATTTATCGTTTTTATTTCGCCGGCGCGCTTGAGCGTGATCGCGGTGGAGGTTAAATTTACGTTTTTGCTTATCTCGTCCCATTCGCTGATTTTGATGCCGTTTATGTTTAAAATTTTATCGCCCTTTTGCAGTCCGGCACTCGCCGCAGCGGAGTTTTCCAGCACCTTGCCCACAGTCGGAGCAAGCCTTTCTACGCCGATGTGTCCGAGCGCAATAAAGATAAAAAACGCCAAAGCGAAGTTAAAAAACGGCCCGGCAAAAAGGATGAAAATGCGTCCAAGAGGGCTAAGCCTCGTGTAGCTGTCGGCATCCTCGTTTTTTAGGCCGGGCTTTGCGTCCTCTTGCCCTTTTAGGCTAACGTAGCCGCCAAGCGGTATCGCGCTGATGGCGTACTCGGTGCCGCCGATGGTTTTTGAGTAGACGCTTTGCCCAAAGCCCACGCTAAATTTTAAAACGCCGACTTTTAGCATGCGAGCGGCGAGAAAGTGGCCCAGCTCGTGGAAAAATATAAGAAACGAAATCACCAAAACCGTAATCAAAAAGTGCCACGAATACGCATAAATGCCGACGGCTAGCAACGCCGCCACTAAGATAATGCTTTTCAAAATTTACCTTTAAATTTGATTTTACCGCTCGAGTTTATCGCTGAGCAAAACGGCGATAAATTTCGTGCTCGGGTTTGCGTCAAGCGCGATTTTTAGGCTCATCGTAAGCGGTACGGCTAAAAACATACCGCCGATGCCAAACAAAAATCCCCAAAAAAGTAGGCTCAAAAGCACCACAAGCGTGCTGATACCAAGGCCTTTGCCAAGAAACTTTGGCTCGATAAAGTTGCCGATGACGACATTTACGACTGCATACAGCGCCGCAGTCCAAGCGCAAGCCGCCGCGTCGTTTAACAAAAGCGCCACCAAAAGCGCTGGAACGGCCGCGATGATAGAGCCGATCGTCGGGACAAAGTTTAGTACGAAAGCTAAAATCCCCCAAAGCGGCGCGTAAGGCACGCCGATAAAATTTAGCCCGATAAATATAAAAACACCCGTTGCAAACGATGCTGCGGACTTGATCGCGAGATAGCGTTTGAGATTTGATATAAACGTATCTACGATCTGGTTTGTTTGCGGATTTTTACTCGCAAAATACTCGACTTTTTGAGAAAATACCTGCACCTCAAAAAGCATAAAAGTAACGAGCAAAAAGACGAAAAAGCTCTTTGAAACGAGCTCGGTGCCGCTCCTTAAAAATCCGCCGAGCACGGCAAAAAGTTTATTGATATCAAAGTCTGCGGGCGCGGCGACGCTCTCGGGATCGATTAGGCCGCGGCTCGCTAGCATCTGGTGGTAATGATCGGCGAGGGCTTTAAATTTACTCTGAAGCTCGGGCATGTAGCTAACTAGCCCGTTTATCGTCTTTATCACGGTGTTTGCGATAAATCCCAGAGACAAAAACACGACTGCGGTAACGAGCGCAAAGGCTAAAACGCGCGGAAATTTGAGCTTTTCTAGCGCATTTATCGCAGGCGTCGCCACGATAGCGATAAAAACCGCCATCAAAAACGGTAGCACGACGACGCTAGCGGCCTTTAGCCCGGCTGCGACCACGACGAAGCTTGCTAGATAGATTATGGCGTTTCCTGTTCTCAAATTTACGCCTTTTTGGCTTGATTTTTAACGTGCCTTACATAAGCGTTTACGTACTCAAAGCCCGAATACAGTGTCAGCGCGACGCTAAGCCAGAGCAAAAACTCACCAAAAGGCCACTGCATGGTTAAAAAGCCGATCGCGACCATCTGGCAGACGGTTTTAACCTTGCCCGCCATCGATGCGGCGACCTCTACGCCTTCGCCCGCCATCACGACGCGAAATCCCGTGATAAAAAACTCGCGAACCAGGATGAGATACACGGCCCACGGGCTCGCGCGGTCTATCATCATGAGTCCTAAAAACGCGCCCAGAGTCAGCATCTTATCCGCAAGCGGGTCGATCACGGCTCCTAGTTTAGTCTTTTGATCCCACGCGCGCGCGATAAATCCGTCAAAAAAGTCCGTGACGGAGGCGATGACGAAGACTAGCGCGGCAAAATAATCGATCCAGCTTACGTGTACCGAGCCGACCATGCCGCCGTTCGCATGGCCGGCTAGTAAGATCAGCCAGAAAAACAGCGGCGCCAGCGCAACGCGAAAGCTCGCTAAAATATTGGGTAAATTTAGCATTATTTAAAGGTTGTTCCGCCGTCGACGATGAAGGTGTGCCCCGTCACCCAGCTAGCCTTGCTCGAGCATAGAAACAAACATGCTCCCGCCAGATCCTCCGGCTGCCCCATACGTCCTAGCGGGCTAAGCTCGGCGGTTTTATCGCGTACCTCTTCGTAGTTCGTAAAGGCTCGCAGCGCGTCCGTCTCGAT
>CALBNA010000162.1 GCA_937896205.1 uncultured Campylobacter sp.
GCAGCGTCAGATGTGTATAAGAGACAGACTCTAGCCGCAAACGAAGACGGCATATCGCTAAAAACTACAAACGGTACGGCGATAAATATAAAGGGTTCTGGAGCGGCGCTAAACGCCGTGGGCTTTAGCGAATCAACCGTAACGCCGAAAAACACGACCGTAAACGGGATATTTGCATCGGCTAAAAAAGCCGTAGATAGACTGATTAACTCAAAAGACGGCTCTTTAACCAAGTATGCCAAAAGCCTAGTAGACGAGAAAAAGTCGCTAGACTCGGAAAAAGAAAAAACGCAAAAGTCGCTGGACGCAAAATACGCCACGATGGAAGAGCGATTTTTGGCGTACGATAAGATCATCAGCAAGCTAAACAACGAATTTTCGTCGCTAAAATCGATGATCGAAGCCGAATATAATAAGAAGTAAAAGGTAAATTTATGCAATACAACACTGCACACGCGGCGTATTCGCAAAATACGGTAGGCGGCATCGAGTCGCCTACCAAGCTTATCGAGATGCTTTACGAGGGCGTTTTGAGATTTATTTTTAGAGCTAGAAAGGCGATGCAAGATAACGACGTGGAGAAAAAAGTATATTTCATAAACCGCACGAACGCTATCTTTATCGAGCTTTTAAACTCGCTAGACTACAACCAAGGTAGCATCGCACACTATCTAAGCGGGCTTTATACGAGGCAGATCCAACTGCTGTCAATGGCAAATATAAACAATGACGAGCAGAGCCTAAACGAGGTCGTGAGCGTAACCAAACAGCTGCTTGAAGCATGGAAAGAGACGACTGGCGCGGGGCAAGCCGATGTGGCTGGATGAGCTAAAAATCGCCGTCGCTAACGATGACACGGAGGCTATCGCGGCACTAGCGGGCGAGACTCCTAGTAAATTTGACAGCCTAGAGGATGCCCTGCAAGCTCAGGAACTCCTCGGCGCAGCGATAAATTTGATACAAAAAAACAGAACCGAGCTCGGCAAAGAGCTAGAAAAACTAAAAAACGTAAAAAAATATATAGCGTCGTAAATAATTTCTCAAATTTACGGCGCTTTTTATCTCAAATTCTCTTCTAAATTTTATCCCGCAAAGGCAAAAATATGACAAAAAACGCTATAAAGGACGCTTTAAAAAATAGACTCGGCGCGGAAATAGCGGGCGACTTTAGAGTGCTAAAGGAGCGCGAACTAGTCAAATTTAACGATGAAGCGAATTTTGTCTTTGAGGGCGAGAGCGAGATAGTGCGCGAGTTTTATATCTTTGCAGATACCGGCGTAGGCGATCTTTGGCTAGCCTGCTTAGATGACGGCAAGGTCGCTTTTTACGACCATGACGCGGGCTATCTTTGCGCGTCAAATTTGGTTAAATTTGATCTGGATACAGCAGGCTGGCTTGAAGTCGCCGAGCTATTTGAAAAATTTGAAACCATAAATGAGCCAAACGACGAACAAAAATCCAAATTTAAGCTAGCCGTTAGCGCTGTATGTCCGCAAATTTTAGAAATTTGGGAAATTTAAAATCAAATAGAACGCGCCTTGCGCCGTTTCAAATTTAAACCCAATTCCGCCTCGTCAAATTTGACCAAATTTTACTTCGCCACGCGGTCGCCGCAAACCTCAGCTTAAATTTACCCAAACCTCGCAAAACGCGCCGTCAAGATAGCGGTTTATCGCAACCAAACCCACGAATTTAAAAAATCTAAGCTAGCTAAATTTTATGAAATAAAAGTAGCAAGAGGCATGGCGATAAGCCGAGTTCTGTCGTGAGTGATTATTTATCTACTCCAAATTTTACAATTTGGCTCTAGCGAAGGGTTTGACATAAGACTCAAAACCATCCCTTCTTGCTGCGAGTTGGGTTTATATAGCCGCCGCGCTTGCACGCCGCGCTGGCGGGCTCTTACCCCGCCGTTTCACCTTTACCGCCGAAGCGGTAGTTTGCTTTCTGTTACACTGTCCCTTGGGTCGCCCCAGCCATCCGTTAGATGGAACTCCGTCTTATTGCAGCTCGGACTTTCCTCTTTTGCCTGCGCAAAAGCAATCACTTGCCATACCTTGGGCGCGATTATAACTTTTTCGGGTTTAAGGATAGCTTTTTAACGCACGCTATAATGCCCTAAAGTATTTATTTGAATCATATTAAACTCGGGATATAAAATCACCTCATGATCATATTTTATCGGCTGTCCCCACGGTATATGATCCTCTTTGTGCCATATCTGTCTTTTATCGTTCATTAACACGGTTAGGTTTAAATTTTCAGTCGAACCGTAAATCAAATACTCCCGACTGCCGGCATAGTGATAAAACGGTGCTGCCCACGATAATTTCAATTCATGTAAATTTTTAGTTTGCGCTACACAGTCGGACTTGGGAACAAGATCATAGCCATCTAGCGTCATCGTTTGTTGCGTTGTAGTAAAAGGCCCATCCGCTTTTATAAAATGCGTATAACAGATACAGGTCTGCCATTTATTAAAACAAACACCATCAGGAACCTTCTTGCGATATATCAGTAGAGTTTCGCCTTCTAAGCCCGTCAATGCTTTAAATTTAATCAAATCTCGATCTTTTACGTACGGAAATTTAAAAAATGGCGAAATTTGAATAGCTAAATACACTATCAATAAGAAAAACAGTACAACAACTATAAAAAACGCCGCAATCTTAACAACTCTGCTTAAGATTTTCAATATCCATCCCTAATAAACTCTTTGCACGCCGCCAGCGCATAATCACCGCACAAATTTAAACTAAGCCTTCTTTAAAAACTCCGTCTTTAGCACGATAACGCCCATTTTATCGATCTTGCCTTCGATTTCTTTGTCGTCGTCCGTGAGCTTAATGTTTTTTACCATGGTTCCGCGCTTTAGCGTAGCGCCCGCGCCTTTTACTTTTAGGTCTTTGATTAGAGTTACGTTATCTCCAGCGTTTAGTTCAGTTCCATTTGCGTCTTTTGGCATATTTTCTCCTTTAAATTTAGCGCCCATTTTACTAAAAAATGAGCAAAAAGCAAAATCTAAGCCGCTAAATTTAAAAAACAGGCTATAGGCGTCAAATTTGCCGCCGTCAAATAAGCTCAAATTTGACGAAACCAAGTCCGCCAAAATTCGCCGTAAACGCGACGAAACTAAAGACTGCGCCAATAAAATTCGGCTTCAAATTTATTCCTCTGCGCAGCCTTTTGTTTTAGATGGCTTTACTGGCCCATCTGCTGAAGTCCGGTGCAGCCGATATTATCTCCGCCGTCGCACGCCTTTTTATATAAAGCGCGCGCTTTTTCTTCGTCTTTGCGGTCATAAGAATCGTTTTGATATATCATCGCTAGATCCCTGCAAGCTCGCGGGAGCGTCTGACACGCCTGTCCTAGTATCTCCGCCGCAGCGTCGACATTACCCATATCTCTAGCCATGACGCCTATTCGCGCGCACGCGGATACGTTATTGGCATTACAAGCTTTTAAGAAAAACTGAGCGGCAGTACCCTGATCCTGCTGGACGCCGCGACCTCTCACGTATGCCAGACCCGCCTCCTCGCAAAGCACGCCACTGCCTAGTTCGCAACCCTTTGACGATGCTTTAAATTTCTCGCTGTGGTGGTCCTCATGATAAAGACCAAAAGCCTTTTCACACTGCTCGGCGCTACCCTCTTGGCACTCTTTTGCGGCAGTTACCAGCTCCTCGCTATCCTTTGGTCTTTCAGGCGCTTTTAGCACCCTTCTAGGCTTTGCCTCCCTGCCTACTGCCGAGCAGCAGTCGCTTCTAGAGGGGTCTAGGTCGCAGCACTTATTATAAGCTTCATTGGCCAAAGTTGTATTTTTACTCACTTGCGAGCCGCGACCGCTCTCGTAGATTTCGCTCAGCTCTCCTTGCAAGCCGAATCATTGCCGCCCTCGCAGCAAGCAGATTTAAAAAGCACCACCGCGCTTGCGTAATCGCCTTGCGCCTTAGCTTTTAACGCTTCGCCGTAGTCAGCAGACGGATTTGCCTGAACAAAAGCAGCCAGAATGCCGATCGTTGCAGCACTCAAAAGTAGCTTTTTCGTAGTGCCTTTCTTAAATAGATTTATAATGAAATTATAGTACGAAATAGCATAGGAGCATTAAAAATTAGTAGTTTGATTTTTAAATTTTATGGTGAAATTTATAGCTAAATTTGAACCGAATTTAGCTATAAAACAAGGCTTTCAAAT
>CALBNA010000163.1 GCA_937896205.1 uncultured Campylobacter sp.
AAATTTAAGAGAGAAAATGGGCGCAAAGCACGCCCGAATCACGCAAATTTAAGCTCTAAATTTAACCCAAATTTGCGCGTAAATAAAATTAATTCTTGCGAGTATTCGCGTCAGGCGTGAAAAGCGGCTTATCTAGCAGCTTAAAGTCGCCGATAAATTTCTGACCCTCTTCGCTTGTCGCCCACTCGATAAATTTATTTGCATTTTCGATGTCGGCTTTAGCGCAGTGCTTTGGATTTACCGCGATTAGCGAGTAGAAGTTCTTTAGGTCGTTGTCGCCCTCGTTGATGATGACCATCTCAGGCGCGCCTTTTTTGGTGTCCTCGTACTTGATGTAGGTGCCGCGGTCGGTGAACGTCACGCCCTTTTGCTCGGCTGCTGCGTTGATAGTAGCTAGCATGCCTTGGCCTGTTTGCATGTACCAGCCGTCTTTTTCAGGTACTTCGCCGACGATTTTTTTCCAGATACCTTTTTCTTTGTTGTCGGTGCCTGATTTATCGCCGCGAGAGAAAAATTTGATGTTCTCTTTTTTGATTAGCTCAAAGCTCTCTTTTATGTCTTTGCCTTTAAATTTATCTGCGATCGATTTATCGGCGATGACGACGAAGTCATTGTACATTACGGCTTTTCTCTCGACGCCAAAGCCCTTTTCTACGAATTCTTTCTCAACTTTTGGCGAATGCACGAAAAGTATGTCCGCATCGCAGTTTTCGCCTAGTTTTAGCGCAGCTCCCGTGCCTACGGCAGTCCATTTGATATCGACGCCGGTTTTTGCCTTATACGCAGGATAGATCGCGTCTAGTAGCCCCGTATTATCGGTGCTGGTAGTGGTAGCCATGATGAGTTCGCTATCGCCCGCAAACGCCAAAACGCTCGCAACTAGCGAGCCTAATATTACTTTTTTCATTTTTCTCCTTTTTTAAAAAGTATGCTATTATAGCACATTAAATTAACACTTAAGAAATATGCAAGGAAAGAATATTTGGATTTTCTACTAAACGGATTTTTGGAGGCCTTTAGGCTGCTTTTTAGCGGTGACGAGGAGACGTATTCGGCGATCAGGGCGACGCTTTACACTTCGAGCGTTTCGATATTTTTTGCGATTTTAGTCGGTTTTCCGCTAGGCTTTACGCTGGGATTTTACGATTTTAAAGGGCGCAGGATTCTTAGGCTGCTCAGCGATACGGCGCTTGCGATGCCGACGGTTGCGATCGGGCTTATTTTGTACGCATTTATCACGCGAAACGGCCCGTTTGGCGAGTTTGGGCTGCTTTTTACGCTAAAGGCCGTTATGCTGGGGCAGTTTGTGCTGGCTCTGCCTATCATCGTCTCGCTAAGCGCTAGCGTCGTGGAAAACATGGACAAAAAGCACTATCTAACCATACTAAATTTACGCCTGAGCCCGCCTAGGCTCGTTGCCTGTGTGCTTTACGAGCTAAGATATGCTTTGATGGTGGTCGTAGCGACGGCGTACGGGCGCATCGTGGCTGAGGTCGGCGTGGCGATGATGATCGGCGGAAATATCAAATATTTTACCCGCACGATCACGACCGCGGTGTCGCTGGAGACGAACAAGGGCGAGTTTGCGATGGGTATAGCGCTAGCTTTGGTGCTCATTTTTATCGCATTTGCGGTAAATTTGACGATACACGCGCTAAAAAGGCTGGATAAATGAAATTTGATAAATTTAAAAATTTTAAGCTCGTAAAAAGCGGGCTAGGCGCGTCAAATTTGAGTCTTTGTGCAAATTTAACGAGAAAGGCGCGCAGTGATAAACGTTAGAAATTTACGCCTAAACTACGGCGCGAGCGAGATTTTAAACATCCCTAGTCTTGATATCGACGTCACCAAAATCACCGCGCTAACGGGCAGTAACGGCAGCGGCAAAAGCACGCTGATGCGAGTGATGTCGTTTTTACAAAAGCCTACTAGCGGCGAGGTGCGGCTGTGGGGGAGCAGCGCGCCGAGTCTAAATTTACTGCGCGACGTTAGCGTTTTGTTGCCCGAGCCCGCGCTTTTAAAACGCTCCGTGAGGGAAAACTTTAGGGCCGTTTTAAAAAGCCGCGGAGTGCTGGCGGAATTTGAGCAAAGGGCGAGCGAGGCGTTAAATTTGGTCGGACTTGACGAGAGCTTTTTAAACAAGCGCCACTTTGAGCTAAGCTCCGGGCAGACGCAGCGCGTTAGTTTTGCGTTAAATTTAGCGCTTAGATCGCGCCTTTATCTGCTTGACGAGCCGACAAATAGTGTGGACGTGGGCACGTCAAAGCTTTTCGGCAAGGCGGTGCTTTACATGCGGCAAAGATACGGCTGCGGCTTTGTGATCGCTAGTCACGACGACAAATGGCTAACCGCAATCGCTGAGGAAAACGTCTTTTTGCACAAGGGGCGCGTA
>CALBNA010000164.1 GCA_937896205.1 uncultured Campylobacter sp.
GCTCGGAGATGTGTATAAGAGACAGCATTTAAAGTATTTTCACCTGTTCCGCCATCGATTTTATCAGTAGGTTTGAGAGTGTTTGTAGCAACAAACGAATCTGCAACCGCGTTAAAAATATCTTGTCCAACTCCACCGGTAAGATCATTTGGTTCAGTGGTAAGAGTATGAACCGTAGAAGCAGCAAGAGCGTCTATTTTTGCTTTTTGCTCTTCAAAGTTGGTATCAGTTGTAGTTTTTATAATTTCCTGAAACGGTTTATAATCATAACTTCCAGAAACACTTGTTTCTATGTTAGCGATTTTTTCAGCCATATAAGCTGAAATAGCCGTCTTGTTTTCGAAAATTTTAGCTGCAACCGGATCTGCCGCTTTTGCTTCTGCAGACTGAGCTACTTCAAATAGTTTTACAAGAGTCTCACCTCTTGAATGACCTAGCTGAAGGTGCTTAACCCATGCGTTAATACCATCAGGATCTTTTGTGTAATCTTTACCAAGAATGTTTTTATAGATAAGCTCTATATAGTCTTTATCTTGGTCTATTCTGCCGCCATAGTACTCTATAGCTGCCGGGGATTCTAGCATTAATTGGGCTATCTCGGCCTGTGTTTTGTTGTGACCGAAATTAATCCATGCCTTGAATCCAGCGCCTTCGGGGGCTCTGTTAAATAACGCCACATAAAGCTGCGCAACCTCTGCTTGTGTTACTGCCATTAAGGACTCCTTTAAAGTTACTTGATGTTTAGTGTTCTATTTTACAGAATACTATCGCCAATTATACCATAATTTTCTAAAAAAAGGAGGGAAATGATTTTTTATTTGATTAACTGATGATTGCTGAATAATTATAATTTATAGATTATATTCATAAGATATTTAGCTTATATTATATAATTTATCTGCATTTTCTTACTATTATATATTTGATTGCATTAAGAAATTTGTACCCGTATAGCTACGATAACATATCACAAATACTTGTTTCAGAAAATTTAGATAGCTTTTTATTTTTGCAAGCTAAAGAATAAATACGATAGGCATCAAAAAATAACTAAAAATCTATATTATGTTTAAGAAGCAACAAATACTCAACAAAAAAGTGAGATTAAATTCATATATTCCAAAAGAATGCCCCCAGCGAGATTCGAACTCACGGCCTCAGAATTAGGAATTCTGCGCTCTATCCAGCTGAGCTATGAGGACAAAAAATATGAAATTTGTAAAAAAATGCCATTTTAACCACAAATGGCAAAATGGGGATTAAATTTAAAGGCGAGGATTTGCATCCCCGCCAAATTTGGCTTAGCCGTTTCTTTTCTTGATAATCTCTTCGCTGACGTTCTTTGGAACTTCCTCATAGTGGTCAAATTCCATAGAATAAGTCGCGCGACCTTGCGTCATAGAGCGAAGGTCCGTAGAGTAACCAAACATCTGAGCTAGCGGGCAGAAAGCCGTGATGATCTTGCTTCCGTTGCGCTCGTCCATAGAGTTTACTTGACCGCGGCGTTTATTTAAGTCGCCGATAACGTCGCCCATATAATCCTCAGGCGTCTCAACCTCGACCTTCATCATAGGCTCAAGGATAACCGCGCCTGCTTTTCTAGCGCCCTCTTTGAAGCCCATAGAAGCAGCTAGTTTAAACGCCATTTCAGACGAGTCGACTTCGTGGTAGCTACCGTCAAATAGAGTAACTTTAACGTCCTCGACCGGATAGCCGGCAAGCACGCCGCTTTGTAGCGCCTCTTTGCAGCCTTTTTCAACCGCTGGGATATACTCTTTAGGAACTACGCCGCCTTTAATATCGTTAACGAACTCAAATCCGCTAGCCGCAGGTAGCGGCTCAAGGCGCAAGAATACGTGTCCGTACTGACCGCGACCGCCTGATTGTTTAGCGTATTTATACTCTTGCTCGACTGTTTTGCGGATGGTCTCGCGGTATGCGACTTGCGGCTGACCTACTTCGGCATCGACTTTAAATTCGCGTAGCATTCTATCTACGATGATCTCAAGATGAAGCTCGCCCATACCGCTGATAATGGTTTGACCGCTCTCTTCGTCGGTGCCCACTCTAAAGCTTGGGTCTTCTTGAGCTAGTTTTTGAAGCGCAATAGCCATTTTTTCTTGGTCGGCTTTAGTTTTTGGCTCAACAGCAACGCTGATAACCGGCTCAGGGAAGTCCATCTTTTCAAGGATGACCTTGTCTTTTTCGCTCGCAAGCGTATCGCCGGTTAGGGTATTTTTTAGACCTACGACCGCACCGATCTCTCCCGCGTGAAGAACCGAAATTTCCTCGCGTTTGTTTGAGTGCATTTTTAGCAAGCGACCGATTCTTTCTTTGTTATCCTGAACGGTGTTGTAAGCATAGCTACCGCTCTCAAGACTACCGCGGTAAACGCGGATAAAGGTAAGCTGTCCGACGAACGGGTCGGTCATAATCTTAAACGCAAGAGCTGCAAATTCGCCGTTATCGGTGCTTTCTACCGTTACTTCGCTACCGTCTTCATAAACGCCCTTAATCGCCTCGATCTCATCCGGTGCAGGCAAATACGCTACTACCGCATCAAGTAGCGGCTGGATGCCTTTATTTTTAAATGCCGTTCCGCAAAGCATCGGAGTTATCGTCATTCTTAAGCAGCCTGCTTTGATCCCTTTTTTGATCTCCTCTTCGCTTAGCTCCTCGCCAGAGAAAAATTTCTCCATCAAGCTATCGTCGGTTTCAGAAACCGCTTCGATTAGTTTCGCGCGATACTCCTCGGCTTTATCTTTTACCTCTGCAGGGATTTCTATCTCTTTATAATCGGTCGGTTTCTTGTCGTCTTCCCAGACATAAGCTTTCATCTTAACAAGATCGACCACGCCTCTAAAGTTATCCTCTGCACCGATAGGAATTTGAATAGGCACCGGATTTGCTTTTAGGCGATTTCTGATTTGTGACTCGACGTTAAAGAAGTTTGCGCCGATTCTGTCCATTTTATTTACGAAAACGATTCTTGGAACGTGATATTTATTTGCTTGTCTCCAAACGGTCTCAGACTGAGGCTGTACGCCGCCGACTGAGCAAAATACCGAAACGGCACCGTCAAGAACGCGCATAGAACGCTCAACTTCGATAGTAAAGTCAACGTGGCCCGGAGTGTCGATCAAATTTATCTGGTGATCTTTCCAAAAGCAAGTGGTCGCCGCAGACGTGATCGTAATGCCGCGCTCTTTTTCTTGTTCCATCCAGTCCATTGTAGCAGCGCCATCATGAACCTCGCCGATCTTGTGACTCATGCCCGTAAAGAACAAAATTCTTTCGCTGGTCGTAGTTTTGCCGGCATCGATGTGAGCAGCGATACCGATGTTTCTAACCATATGTAAAGGGGTTTTTCTATCTGCCATATCAGCCTCCTCTTACCAGCGGTAGTGAGCAAACGCTTTGTTAGCCTCTGCCATTTTGTAGGTGTCTTCCTTCTTCTTGAAAGACGCGCCTTTTGAATTTGCAGCATCAAGTAGCTCATTAGCTAGTTTATCTATCATCGTTCTTTCGCTTCTTTTTCTAGCAAAACCTATAATCCAGCGTATAGCAAGAGCTTGCTGGCGAGCTGGGCGAACTTCTACCGGTACTTGGTAGGTAGCGCCGCCGACGCGACGAGATTTAACCTCCATAAGAGGCTTAATGTTTTCGATAGCATCGTTAAACACGTCTATACCTTTTACATCGCCGCTTTTCTTCTCGATAGCCTTGATAGCGCCGTACATGATCTTGGTAGCGACGCTTTTTTTGCCGTCGTACATAAGAGAGTTAATAAATTTAGTGATTACCTTATTGCCGTAAATTGGATCCGGCATTACTTCCCTGACGGGAGCTTTTCTTCTTCTCATTTGATTATTCCTTCAAATTTTATAAATTTTACTCAAACCTATGCCGCTAATGGCATGGTCTGCGAACCTAAATTTTTATTTCTTTTTACCTGCTGCGGCTGCCGCTTGACCAGGTTTTGGACGTTTAGCGCCGTATTTTGAGCGAGAAACTGTTCTTTTCGCAACGCCAGCTGTATCAAGAGCGCCGCGTACGATGTGGTATTTAACGCCCGGTAAGTCCTTAACACGACCGCCACGCACTAGCACGATGCTGTGTTCTTGCAGGTTGTGGCCTTCACCGCCGATATAGCTGATCACTTCAAATCCGCTTGTAAGCCTAACTTTGGCAACTTTTCTCAAAGCCGAGTTTGGTTTTTTAGGAGTCGTAGTATAGACCCTGGTGCAAACTCCTCTTCTTTGAGGACACTCTTTTAGCGCTGGAGATTTTGACTTAAAAGTCACTTTCTTGCGCTCTTTTCTGACCAATTGATTAATGGTTGGCACAGTAATTCCTTTCGACTAAATTTATTAAAAAGACTTGATTTTATTTAAATTTGGCTTAATATAAGGTAAATTTCATCTTTAACGCTGAATTTTATCGCACTAATCTTTTCTAATCGCGTATTTTCCGCTTCCGTTAAAGATGATGCAGAGCGACAAGGCGATGTAAAGATATAAAATTTCAGCCTTGAAGCCGCCAGTGCTTGCAAGATCTAGCAAATTTCCAAGCCCGTGATAGGCGTACATCTGTCTCTTATACACATCTGACGCTGCCGACGAAGAGG
>CALBNA010000165.1 GCA_937896205.1 uncultured Campylobacter sp.
GTAAAATATCCATTCCCTCTAGATAATAATACTTTTAAAAAAGGTCTTGCAAAAATAGCTATTGGTTATGCTAGTAAATGCGGAATATCGAGAGAAGACTTAAAAGATGTATTAGATACAAAAAATAATAAAATAAAAGAAGAATTAATGGTTGCTCCTTTTATACCACAAACACATATAGATGAAATAATAGAAACTAATAAAGATATATTCATATATCCATTTCATAATTTAATACTGCATACCATATCATGTGAGAATAAAAAAATACTTGTATGCTATATTGAATTATTTGCCACTTTTCAACACTATATTATTTTAAATGATGACTATAAAGGAGAGCACATACATAAAGTATTTGCCCAAAAAATTTTAAAAGAAAACGACTATGAAATAAATATTGACTGGCGAAGATACTACAAAGAAAGAGATTTGTATTTGCATCAATTAGGAATAACTGAAGATATGATAGACAAAAAATATAAAAAAAGATTAGATAAAAACAAGAAACGATACGACATAGAAGAAGAGATTATTAAAGAAGAGGCTATCAAACAAAAATATAGCTTTAACTTTGAAGGATATTTAAAGAATGTTTTAAATTTTGTTTCAAATCAAATTCGTTTAAACTATGAATATATGAATGATATAAACTATGCTTTTGATTTATACAGCAACTTTATGCTCCTATGGAAAAATAATGAAGAGATCAATGCTAATGTGTATAGAATATTTTATAAAAAAGAAGGGAAACATAAAAGCTACTTGTTAGAAATTATAAATAGTTTACAAAAAAATAATAAATGGAAAGAATATGGACATAAAAAATTTTATATGCTTCATAATTTTGCCAATAAAAGAAATTTGGAAGAGAAATTTAAAAACCTACATCAAGCTTGACGAGATTACCTCGCAAACGCGAAAATCCACCTATATTTTATACATTCTAGTTATGATTTTGTGTATTTACTCGCTGACCAAAACCGCGCGCAAAAATTCAGTGGCGCCGCAATGACGACAGAAAAGCCCCTGTAAATTCGGCATCAAATGCCTCTAAGCTGTTTAAAACCTATCACAAGATAAAATCCCAACTAAAAAATCACAAAAAAGAGAGAATATGAAAGTAGTAAAACGAAACGGGCGCACGGAAGAGCTTGACGTAAGCAAGATCAAAAAATACACGAGCGAGGCGGTCGCTGGGCTAGCAAACGTGAGCCTAAGCGAGCTTGAGGTGGACGCAAAAATTCAATTTCGCGATATGATAACAACCGAGGAGATACAGCAAACCCTCATCAAAACGGCCGTCGAAAAGATCGACATCGACCGTCCTAACTGGACCTTCGTAGCGGCGAGGCTATTTCTGTACGACCTTTATCACAAGGTCACGGGCTTTAGCGGCTACAACCACCTACGCGACTATCTGCAAAAGGGCGAAAAAGCGGGCCGTATCATCCCGGGACTAAAAGAAAAATACGACCTAGACGATCTAAACGACTACATCAGGCCCGAGCGCGACTTACAGTTTGCATATCTAGGCATCAAGACGCTATACGACCGCTACCTCATCAAAGACCGCAGCGGTGCGCCGATAGAGCTACCGCAGCAGATGTTTATGGCGATCGCGATGTTCCTCGCGCAAAACGAACTAGACTGCCAAGGCTGGGCGAAGAAATTTTACGACCTCATATCTAAATTTGAAGTCATGCTCGCTACTCCGACGCTATCAAACGCCCGCACGACGCGACATCAACTAAGCAGCTGCTACGTGGGCTCCACTCCCGATAATATCGAAGGAATTTTTGATAGCTACAAAGAGATGGCGCTACTTTCAAAATTTGGTGGCGGTATTGGCTGGGATTGGAGCAAGGTGCGTGCGATGGGTGGCAGTATCGACGGACATAAAAACGCAGCTGGCGGCATCATTCCATTTTTAAAAGTGACAAACGACATTGCAGTAGCGGTCGATCAGCTAGGCACTAGAAAGGGTGCGATAGCTGTTTACGTCGAGCCTTGGCATATGGACGTGAGCGATTTTCTCGATCTTCGTAAAAACTCAGGCGAAGAGAGACGCCGTGCACACGAGCTTTTCCCTGCGCTTTGGATAAACGATCTATTTATGAAGCGTGTCAAAGAAAATGGCCGCTGGAGCCTCTTTGACCCAGCTCAAGTGAGCGACCTTTGCGACCTTTATGGCGAGGAGTTTGAGAAGAGATATTTGGAGTATGAAAACGACGAAAATATCCAGAAAAACACCATCCTTGCAAAAGAGCTTTGGAAGAAAATTTTAACTAGCTATTTTGAGACTGGCATGCCATTTTTATGCTTTAAAGACAATGCCAACAAAGTAAATCCAAATGACCACGAGGGCATTATCAGAAGCTCAAATTTATGCACCGAAATTTTCCAAAACACAGCGCCAAACTACTATAAGATCAAGATCACTTATGAAGATGGCGGCGAGGAGCTATTTGACGAAGAGGAAGACGTCACTGTAGATAGTGGCATAACCAAAAAAGCCAAAAAGCTTAGCGCACTTGATAGCCTAAAAGGTAAGCAAATTTTCATCGTAGAAAAAGAGAGCATCGAGGGTAAAACGGCAGTTTGCAACCTTGCAAGTATAAATTTAAGCAAGATAAACAGCAAGGAAGACATCGAGCGTGTCGTACCGATAGCTATCAGGATGCTTGATAACGTTATCGATCTAAATTTCTACCCACATAAAAAGGTAAAACACACAAACCTAGCTTCTCGCTCGATCGGACTTGGCGTCATGGGCGAGGCGCAAATGCTAGCTGAGAAAAACGTAAAATGGGGCAGCTATGAGCATTTGGCGCTGATTGATAGCATAATGGAAAACATAAGCTACAACGCGATCTACGCTAGCTCAAATTTAGCTGTAGAAAAGGGCGTCTATCCAAAATTTGAGGGCTCAAAATGGAGCAAAGGCATCATGCCGATAGACACCGCAAACGAGAACGCAAAAGCGCTTCTAAACGACAAAGGCGGGCTATTTGACGAAAATGTCTGCGACTGGGACAAGCTAAGAGAGAAGGTCAAACGCGACGGCATGAGAAACGGCTACCTAATGGCGATCGCTCCAACTAGCTCGATCTCGATCCTTGTTGGCACTACTCAGACCATCGAGCCAGTCTATAAACGCAAGTGGTTCGAGCACAACCTAAGCGGTATGATCCCAAATGTCGTGCCAAATTTAAGCCCAGATACTTGGCAGTTTTACACGCCAGCTTACGAGCTTGATCAAAGGATCCTCATAAAAGCAGGCGCTATACGCCAAAAATGGATCGACCAAGGTCAAAGTCTAAATATCTTCATGAGCTTAGACAAGGCCAGCGGTGGATATCTAAGTGAAATTTACACACTCGCGTGGGAGCTGGGACTAAAATCAACCTACTATCTACGCTCCGAAAGCCCAGATAGCGAAAAGCTAAATGACGTAGCCGACCGCTCGATCGAATGTGAGGGGTGTCAGTAAATCTTCTGTCTCTTATACACATCTCCGAGCCCACGAGACCGTACTAGATCTCGTA
>CALBNA010000166.1 GCA_937896205.1 uncultured Campylobacter sp.
ATATGGAGCCGGAGCTGGCCTGCGACCGATATAAAGAATTTATCCAAAGATAATTTTACGGCCTTTGCGCGTCAAATTTGACTCGGTAAATTTGATAGAAAAAGTACCTGCCTGTGAGATACGACGCGCGCGCAAGGATTAAATTTAACTAATTTTCTAAAATTTAGAGATTTAAAAAAGGGCGACAAACGTCCTCAGCGTAAAAAGTCGGCAAGGCGCCGACTTTATCAAATTTGACTCCGTAAATTTAGAGCATAAAAAACGCTATGACGCACACGGCTATCGCCATCGCCGGAGCCGTTCGCTTAGCTATCTCAACCGGGCTAACCATCGCTAGACCCGCGCACACGATCGCTGCACCCGCGATAGGAGACGACGAGCGACCTAGAGCGCCCGAGATCGCAGCAGCCATACCTAGTTTATCCTGCGCAAAGCCCAGATCTGCGGCGTGAATGGTGATAGCTTGATTAAACGCCATAGTAGCCGCGTCGCCAGAGCCCGTAACCGTACCCATGAGATACGGCACGAAAGTACCGCCGTAGCGTACGAACTCCTGAGAGTGTTTTAGCCACTCGGTGACCGCATCGATCGCGCCGCACGCCTTTAGACCCGCGACGAAAACGCCGGCAGCGATGATGATACCCATAACCTCGGCGTAGGCGCTACCCATACCGTTAAAAAACTCTTTGGTGATCTTTTCCGGGCTCGTCCACGTGATGAAAACGGCGATGATAGCGCCAAGGATCATAGCCTCGGCCACGCCCATCTTCGTCCATGCTAACCACGAGATTTTATTTAGACCAGTACCGCCGACGACTAGGATAACTAGCGGGATGAGAGGCGCTAGAGCAAAGAGTAAATTTACCTTCGTCTGCGTCGCTTCGCCCGCGTTGCTTGTAGATTTAGGCGAAAAATCCTGCCCTTTTTGATAATCTTTAAAGATAATCGCCGTCAAGCTAATCACGATCAAGACGACGATACCAGCGGCGACGGCGTTTGGAAACTGTACGCCGATCACGTCTTGGACAGTGTAGGCTTCGTTTGTCTTTTTAACCATGTCGGTTACGAAGATATTGTGCGCGGAGCCAGGGCTTAGCACGCCGCCAAACGTACCCGCAAACACCGCAGCTCCAGCCATCGCAGGACGTACGCCAGAGGCCATCAAAAGAGGTATCATCGTAGCCCCGACCGCAGCCGAGCAGCCCGCGGCCGACGGTATCGCGATATTGATAAAATAGGTCAGCACGAATGTAGCCGGAATCAGCAAAAATCCGATATTTTTCATCGGCTTCGTAAGTAGCAAAACCAGGTGCTGGTCGCACTTAGTCACTTTCATAACGTAGGCAAAGCCCATACTGGCGCAAATCGCCTTGATAAGCCCCGCGGAGGTCATCGACTTCGTAAAGCTCTCAAGCGCTCCGAGCGGATTTAGACAGATGACGCAGAGTACGAGTCCCACGCCGATGAGCACGGTTTTGGTCTCTCTTTTTTTGACCAATAAAAACACGACGGCGATCAAGCCTATGACCGCACAGATTAGCTTAGCAGTAGCCATTTTGTCCCCTTTCGTTTTGTGTTTTATACCTGTTTCAAATTTGACTCAAATTTGCGCCGCTTGGGTTTTGCACGCTAGTTTCGAATCAAATTTAATCTTTTCGTTTAAATTCGTCGATGAACGTTTATCTAAAATTTGCGGGCCTCTAAAAAACCGCGACTCAAATTTGAGTTTTCGTCAAATTTCGCCGAATCGTAACTACTATTTTAAAGAACGTTTTTGCCGATTTTAGCCCGCTCTTAAATTTGAGCATGGGCCCAAACGGCTAAATTTTAAAGCTCTCGCCGACTTTTATGAGCTCAGTTTCTTTTTGGTACGCCATTTTTAAAACCGGGCTGTTTTCCATGCCCATCACGGTTGCGTTTTCGCCCTTTAACCTTAGGGCCGTACCTTCGGGCAGCGCGTAGATCAGGCTTTTTTGATTTACTATCAAAAACTCCTCCAGCCTCTCCTCCCTGCTTTCGCCGTTATGTCCGGCGATCTTGCCGCTGATAAAATGCGGATTTATCTGATGCGGGAAGATATTTAGCGAATCAAAGCTCTTTGGCATGATAATAGGCATGTCGTTTGTCGTCATCATCGTGCTTCCGGCGACGTTCGCGCCAGCGCTCCAGCCAAAATACGGCACTCCCGCCTCCACTCTTTGCTTAATTATTTCAATTAAATCAAATTTATAAAGATAGTAAAGCAACGCAAAGGTATTTCCGCCGCCTATACAGATAGCTTTAGCCTCAGCTACGGCGCGCTTTGGATCGCTAAATTTATGGATAGACGCGATATTTTTGTATCCCAGGCAGTCGATGACTTTTTGCTCGTACTCGTCGTTTGTGCGGCGAACTCCGGCATACGGGATGAAAAGTACCTGCTCGTCCCAAGCTCCGCACTCTTTTAAAAACTCGTATATCCAGTTTTTACAGTGTCTAAGATAGCCCGTATCCTTATAGCTTGAGCTGCTTAAAAGCAAGGCTTGCTTCATAAAATCCTCCTAAATTTATTTTTATTTTTCAATTTTTATAGTTTTTGTAT
>CALBNA010000167.1 GCA_937896205.1 uncultured Campylobacter sp.
ACGGTCTCGTGGGCTCGGAGATGTGTATAAGAGACAGTTTGCATAGCTTTGCGCGATTAAAAGAGCCTTTTTGTATTCGGCCTCCTTCTCGATTAAATGATCGCTCGGTGTAACGAGCAAAATTTCGTCCTCATCGCAGCAAAGCGCCGCAAAAGTAATCGCCGCGGCAGTGTTTTTGCCAAATGGCTCTAGGATAAATTTGTCTATTTTTTTATTTCCGCATTCGTCAAGCGCCAAAAAGTAGTGCACCTCGTTGCAAACGATGATCGTTTTTTGCGCGTGCACGTTGCGTCTAAGCGTAAGGTCAAAGAGCGATTTGCTGTTAAAAAGCCTAATGAATTGCTTTGGCATCAGTGTTCGCGATAACGGCCAAAGCCTCGTGCCCGAACCTCCGCAAAGTATAACGTTTGTCATTTTTTACGCCTTTTGCTTTAAATTTTCGACCAAATTTAAAAATGTTTCTTGAAGCTGCACCAGTAAATTTTGATCCTTGGTCTCAAATCTCGTAACGATAACAGGCGTCGTATTTGAGGCTCGTACTAGCGCCCAGCTACCGTCCTCAAATCTCACTCTAACTCCGTCTATGTCGATGATTTCGGCTATCTTACCTAAGCCTGCTAGCAAATTTTGCGCGTCGCCATTTTCGTAAATTTCAACCAAAACCTCTTTTAGCTTTGCCACAAGCTTAAATTTCTGTGCGTCGGTCGTTTTTACCTTGATCTCGTCGGTGCTAAAGACCTTCGGTAGTTTATCAAGCTCGCTGTCTAGGCTAAAGCCCTTTGCGACCAGCTCTAGCGCGCGAAACATCGCATATGTCGCATCGTCAAAGCCGAAATACCGCTCCTTAAAGAAAATATGCCCGCTCACCTCGGCCGCCATGTCGATATTTAGCTCTTTCATCGCCTTTTTGATGTTACTGTGGCCAGTCTTACCCATGAAGCTTTTACCGCCGTGAGCGTCGATCTCGTCGTACATATTTTGCGAGCATTTGACCTCGCCCAGCACGCGCGGATTTTTCATCGCGAGGCTATATAGATAGGCTAGCTCGTCGCCTTTTATGTTGCGTTTTTTGGTGAGAACCGCGATACGGTCGCCGTCGCCGTCAAAGCCAAATCCTATGTCAAATTCGCCTTCTAGCGCAGCTTTTAGATCGATTAAGTTTTTCTCCTCGCTTGGATCTGGGTGATGATTTGGGAAGTTGCCGTCGGGCTGTGGATATAAAATTTTCGCATCCAAATTTAATGCCTCGCAAATTTCGGGCAGAACCGCGCCGACCGCGCCGTTTGCGCAGTCGATGATGATTTTAAGCGGTAAGGCTTTTAGATGTGCAAACTGCCCTATAAGAAAATTTTTATAAGGCGTCGCGATGTCGAATTTCTCGGCTCTCAAATCATCGGGGATTTGCGTTTTTGCCGCGATGTCCGCTAGTACGGCGGTTTTTAACTTTTGCAAATCCTCACCGAAGTAACTATCCTTAAAAATCGTGATTTTAAAGCCGTTGTACTCTTTTGGATTATGAGAGCCGGTTATCATTATATTTGCGTCAAATTTGTCTGAAAACACGCTAAAATAGCCAACCGGAGTCGGTAACAAGCCGATATCATAGACTTTGATCCCAGCCAAATTTAGCCCGCTAACTAGCCAGCCAAAAATCTCGCCCGCGCTTAGCCTAGCGTCATATCCTACGCTAACGTTTTTTGCGCCTCGGCGTAGCATCTCTCGACCCAAATTTAACCCGATCGCTTTGACGCTGATTTCATTTAGATCGCGCTCGTAAATGCCGCGTATATCGTATTCTCTAAAAATTTCGTCTATCAAAATTTTACCTTTATAAATTTATTTTACTTTAAGACGGCGTATTTTAGCATTTTTGGGTTAAATTTTACTAAACGGCGATGTCTCCAAGCTTTGCGTTGATGGCTTCTATCAAACTTTGCGGCGCGATTTTGATCTGTTTTCCGCGCACCCCGGCACTCACGTAGACGTAATCTTGCTTTAAAATCCTCTCGTCAAAAAACGTCTCGAACGCCTTTTTCATCGCTATGGGCGAGCATCCACCCCTGATGTAGCCCGTCACTTTTTCAAGCTCTCTTAAGTTTAAAAGTTCGCATTTTTTGTGTCCGCTAAGCCTAGCCAGAGCTTTTAAATTTAAGCTCAAATCGCCCTGTATGCACGCTACGACGTAGCCTTTAGGCTCGCATTCGCAGACGATGGTTTTATATATTTTTTCTATTTGCTCGCCGCAAACGGCAGCTACGTGAACGGCGCTCAGATCGCTTTCGTCCACTTCGTATTCAACTAGCTCGTATGGGATATGTTTGCCGTCTAGAAACCTCGCGGCATTTGTTTTATGTACCATTGCTTTCCTATTTTTAAAAAATTTATGGCATAAATATAACATAAGTTCTTAAAAAACAGTATAAGCGATAAACCAATAAACAAAAGATAACATTTAAAAGCACACAAGGTATTGCCGGCCGTGAACAAGTATATTAAAATGATTTTGTCGTAGACCGAAGGTTTTAAACCTTGTCTAGATGTTGCAGGGGCTTGATAGCCCGTACTTGTGATTGCCATAATTG
>CALBNA010000168.1 GCA_937896205.1 uncultured Campylobacter sp.
ACGAGATCTAGTACGGTCTCGTGGGCTCGGAGATGTGTATAAGAGACAGGGGTTGTAGTAACCGATCGACTCTATCCAGCCGCCATCTCTTCTTTTTCTGCTATCTGTCACGACTATACGATAAAAAGGTTTTTTCTTGCGTCCCATTCTCGTTAGTCTTACTACTGTTGCCATTATATTTCTCCTTCTGTTTTTTTAAATAGGCTTAAATTTAGCTACGCTCGTAGCCAAATTTAAGCCATTTAATTAGGGCGAGTATTTTTAGCTTGGTTTAGTAAATTTCCAAGCCCTTTTAGACCTTCTTTACCAGAAAACCTCTTTGCTATTTTTGATGCATTTTCAAACTGCTTCAAAAAGCGATTTACCTCTACCTGAGACAGTCCAGATCCCGCAGCCAAACGTCTTTTTCGGCTGTTGTTTAGCAAATCAGGATTTTCGCGCTCTTTTTGAGTCATTGAATTTATCATAGCCTTGATATGTAAAATTTCCTTCGAGTTATCAAGGTCTATATCTTTTATCTGATTTGCCACGCTTGATAGGCCCGGTATCATACCGATTAAGCTTTTCATATTTCCAAGCTTTTTGACGCTTTCCATTTGCGATAAAAAGTCGTTAAAGTTAAACTGTCCTTTTTTGATCTTTTTATTTATTCTTTTTGCCTCTTGCTCGTCTATCACGACGCTAGTTTTTTCAACCAACGTCGCCAAGTCGCCCTCGCCCATTATGCGACTCACGATACGCTCTGGGACAAAGCTCTCCATATCGCCGACTTTTTCGCCGATACCTACGAATCTAAGCGGTATATTTAGCTGCTTGGCTATGCCGATAGCTACTCCGCCTTTACTATCCGAGTCAAATTTACTTAGCACCACGCCGCTTATTTTTAGCGCGTCGTTAAACGTACTTGCTGTTTTTACGCCGTCTTGTCCGCTCATAGCATCGGCTACGTAAAAAATTTCATGCGGCTCGAGCGCTGATTTGATATCTTTTATCTGCTTCATCAAAGCTTCGTCTATCGCCAAACGTCCCGCCGTATCAACCAAAAGCACGTCGTAAAGCCCGCTTTTTGCTTTAGCTAGCGCTTGTTTGGCTACGTTTAGCGGATCAGTTTCGTTTTCTATGCTAAAAAGCTCTATCTCGTTTGCTTCGCAAAGCTGACGAAGCTGCTCGACGGCCGCCAAACGCTGTAAATCGCACGCCGCGACCAAAACTTTTTTCTTTCTAAGCTTTAGATAATTTGCTAGCTTTATCGTCGTAGTGGTTTTTCCGCTACCTTGCAATCCCGCCATAAGGACAATCGTAGGAGCCACGGGCGCAAAGACAAAGCCCTGGTTGCCCGGTGCGGTTAAAACCTTCGTCAAATTTGACTTTATAGCGTCTAAAAACTGTTTTTGGCCTATCCCGCTTTGTTTTAGGTCAGCCTCTATGAGTGCTAGCAATTCTTTGGTAACTTTGTGATGAACGTCGGCTTTTAGCAGTGCTTTTTTAAGCACGTCAAGCGCGTTATTTAGCGCTTTTTCATCGTCTACGAAACGAATTTTACTAACGGCTAAACGAAACGACTCGCTGATTTGTTCAAACACATTCTACCTTTTATTTACATTTATAGCTAAAGCGCGTATTTTATTAAATTTAAGCTTTATCGCTCTTTAAATCTCAAAATTTCTTGAAATTTTAAAACCGAGCCTGTTAAAATCACTGCTCAAATTTGACCTAAATTTATATCCTAAAAGCTCGATTTTATAAGCGTGCAGATACATTCTTGCGGATTTATTTTTAGCGTATTTTTCATCCCCCACGATCCCGTATCCCGCGTGATTTAGGTGCACTCTGATTTGGTGGGTTCTACCGGTTTTTATCTCAACTTTTACGAGACTTTTTTTGCCTGCGACCATCACCGGCGTCACGTGCGAAAATGCCTCTTTACCGTTTGGCGATATCTTAGAAAACGCTCCGCCTTTGTTTTTTAGCGTGATTATTGGTTCGTTTACGCTAAATTCCTCGCTTACGATACCTTTTACCGCCGCGACGTACTCTTTTTTTACGCGACAGTTTTTAAACTCCTCGATCGCTTTTTTTTGAAATTCCTCGTTTTTCACAAGCAAAAGCACGCCGCTAGTTTCTTTATCAAGCCTATGAAGCAGCGGAAATTTATAAGTTTCGCTCACTTTTTCCGACGTTAAAAATGCCGGTTTATCAACCGCGATCAGGTTTTCATCCTCGAAAATCACGCTTGGTCGCGGTAGCTTTTGCACGTTAAATTTAGTCGCCGCGCTCATCATCGCGCGCGCCACGGCGATCCTCTGTCCTTTGGCGCTAACCAGCCCCGCATCGATCAGTTCCTTTGCCTCGTTGTTTGAGATGCCTTCCTGGATCGCCAGCAGTTTATAGGCTTTTTCTTCTTTCATAAATTTTCCTCAATATCTTTTAAAATCTCGCTTGCATCGCCTTTGGCGACTATTTTTGCTTTTGGCAAATTTTGCTTTAAAAGCGAACTTATCTCGTCCGCTTTTGCAAATTTTATGCCGTCAACCGCGCTATACAGAGCTTTTTGATTAAATATAAACTCCCCGCTTATCACCGCGTTTTCAAACTGCGCCGCCTCGATCGGATTGTGTCCGCCGACGTTTGGTATAAAGCTACCGCCTAGCACGACGACGTCGCTAAATTTGTAAATATTTACCAGCTCGCCCATCGCATCGACTAGCACGCACTGTGCGTCAAAGTTTTTCGTCTCGCTAAATTTAGCAAAACTAAGTCCGTTTTTTGCGGCAAATTTAGCCAAAATCTCGCCTGCCTCGCCAAACCTCTCAGGATGGCGCGGCACGAGTATCAACTTATCGTTTGCGTCCAAATTTAACTCGCGCAAAATCAGCTCCTCTTCGCCAGTATGAGTGCTTGCTAGCACGATCGCGCGCTCTTTTGGTTTGGCGTAAATTTTACTCGGGCTTGGTAAAAAGGCGGATTTTATATTGCCGCTAACGACGATATTTTTAGCGCCTAGTCGCTGTAGACGCTGTTTATCCAGATCGCTTTGGGCGTAAATTTTATCTATAAATTTAAACAAATACCTGTAAAAAAAGCTAAATTTTAGATAGCTTTTGTAGCTCCTATCAGAGATCCTAGCGTTTATCAAAATGACGCGAGAACCTTTAAATTTAGCCCAAAAAACAAGCCCCAGCCAAAGCTCGGCCTCAAAAATAACCGTTATTTTAGCAGGCTTTAGCCAAAACGGTAAAAATATCTCAAACGGCAAAAAGCGCGTATTTGGCGTGATCTTTTTAGCCTCGTCAAAGCCGGTTTTGGTTACGACCGAGACTGCGGCCGCGCCTTTAAATCTACTAACTAGCGGCGCGATAGAACGCACCTCGCCGAAACTGCACGCGTGAAAATGCACGCGCGAGGCGTCAAATTTAGGATTTTTAAACAAAAAAAATCTAGCGGGGATCGAGGCTCTGTACTTTTTCTTAAAAGCTAAAATCGCAAGCGGTAAAGCCCCCAAGGCAAACGCCGCGAGGACTAAAACGTAATAAATTATTATCAAATTTAAAGGCTAGTTCGCCGCTTCTTTGTATAAAATTCGGCCGCAGTGAGGGCAGGTCACGATGTCTTCGCCCTTGATGACGGCAGAATAAGTCTTGTCGTTTATTTGCATAAAGCAGCCATAGCACGCCTGCTTTTTGACCGGCACGACGGCGGTGTTGTGCGCCCATTTGCGGATTTTCTCGTAAAAGGTCAAGATTTTTTGATTCATCTCGCCGACGAGTTTATTTTTCTTAGCGTATATTTCATCTCTTTGCTGCTCGATAGCGCCGACCTCGGCCGAGATTTCACTCTCGATTTTGGTCAAATTTTCGCCAAGCTCCGCAGCCTTTGCCTCAAGCTCGCTTTTTAGCGTATTTTTGCTATCTATGATTTTTTCTAGTCTTTCAACCTCTTCGTTTGCGGCCTCTAGCTGTTCTTTTGCTAGCTCGTCTTCTAGTTGAAGCGCTTTTATCTCTTTTTCGGTTTTTGCCGCGCCGCTCTTTTTGGCGACGTCTTTTATCTTTGCGCTAAATTCGGCTATGTGCGCGTTGGTTTGAGATTTTTGATTTTTTAGCTCGGTCACGCTCGTAGCCGCTTCCTCGATCTGTGCTAAAATCGCCGCCTGCTCGTCCTTGGTTGCTTTTAAAACGCTTTGAACCTTCTCGAGGCGCGGGGTAAAATCGTCGATATCTTTATCGATGTTTGAGAGCTCGACTAGCTGTTCTAAATATTTATTCATCTTTTTCCTTTAACTGTATGAAAACGGGTTTTTTGAGTTGGATATTATAGTAGGAATCGGCAAAATTTGCAAATATTTTGCAAGCGACTCCCCAAAATACCGCTCGCTCTCAAAGTGTCCGATGTCTAGCATAGTAAGATTATTTTGCGCGGCGCTCATGGCTTGGTGGTACTTTAGATCGCCCGTTAAAAACAGGTCTGCTTTAACGCCATCAATCAAATCTCCGCCGCTTCCCGTACAAAACGCAAGGCGCTTTACCTGCGTATTGCGGTCAAATTTCCGCCCTTTGCAAACTCTTAAATGGCTTAAATTTAGCTTTGTTTTTATTCTCTCGCAAAGCTCGTCAAAGCTCAAATTTACGTCCGCATAAAGCAAAAATCCATCGCGCTCCTTTGGCGTAAAGCCCAAAATTTCGGTTAGTACGTATTCGTTTAGGTGGCTTAGATCATAGTTTGTATGCATCGCGATTAGGCTTAAATTTTTAGCCATCATCTTTGCGATTAGGCTACTTGGATACTTGTCCAAATTTAGGGATTTTAGCCCCTTAAAAATGAGCGGATGATGCGTAATGATAAGCGAGTTCGGCTGTGCTTCGTCCAAAAGCTCGTCGTCGACGTCAAGGCTAAGGTAAACGCGCTCCGCGCTCGCCTCAAACGAGCCCACGAGACCGTACTAGATCTCGTAT
>CALBNA010000169.1 GCA_937896205.1 uncultured Campylobacter sp.
GCCTAGGTCATTTGCGCCAAACAGCAGCGCCAGCTGCCCGATGTAGCTGCCCTGCGTGACCCAGCTGCTTTGGATATTTGGTACATTGTCTAAAAACAGCCTAGAGACCGCAAGAAGGCGCAAATAGCGATTCGAGCTTTGCTTTTTGATCTCGGGACGTTCGGCGGCTAGGCGCGTGTTTAGCCCCTGAAAGCTCCATAATATAAACGCTCTAAAGCCGCCCGTAACGTCTTGCAAGCTCCTGATATGCTCCCAGTGCTCCACGATCTCGCGCGTGGTTTCGACGGTACCAAACATCATCGTAGCAGTCGTCTTTAGCCCCTCCTCGTGCGCCTCGCGGTGGATGCGCAGCCACGTTTCTACATCGCATTTTTTAGGCGCGATCACGTCACGGACGCGGTCGCTGAGTATCTCTGCCCCGGCTCCAGGCATCGAGTAGAGACCCTTTTCTCGCAGCCTACGAAGCACCTCCCTCGTGCTGATACGCGAGATCCTTGCGATATAGTCGATCTCGACCGCGGAAAATCCGTGAATCGTGATGCTTGGATATTTTTTTGCTATAAACTCCACAAGATCCTCGTACCACTCGATTTTTAGCTTCGGATGTACGCCGCCTTGAAACAAAATTTGCGTCCCACCGATAGCGATGAGTTCCTCGATCTTTTGCCCGATCTCGTCAAAGCCCAGCACATAGGCCTCCTCGTCCTTGTGATCGCGGTAAAACGCGCAAAATTTACAGTCCACCCAGCACGCGTTCGTGTAGTTGATATTTCTATCCACGATAAAGGTCGTAACGCCCTGGGGATGCAGCTCGCGTTTGCGCGCTAGAGCCATCGCTCCAAGCTCGTTTAGCTCGGCGTTTTCTATCAAATTTACCGCCTCGTCTACGCTTAGTCTAGTCAAATTTTTCCTTTAAATTTTTTACGCGAGTTTAGCGAAAAACGCTTTTATCTTTGATAAATTCATGTTTTTTGACGTCTTGCGGATATCGTTTCGCGCCTCAACGCAAAGAAAAAGAAATGATTTTAAAATCCGCAAAAGACGCTCTCGAGCCAAAATTTAGCCTTTTAGCAGTAGCTGCGACGGTCCGCACCGTCATAGATAACCGCTTGCATAAACCGCGGCATCAAATTTGCCGCGACTTTTAAATTTAAATAGTTTCTGCTGCCCGCTCAAATTTAACCCGATTTATAAAGCTTAAATTTGATAAAATCCCGAGACATTTTATCAAAGGAGAAAAGATGAAAAATTTAGTTTTAGCTGCGATTGCGGCACTGTTTTTTGCAGGCTGCGCAGCAAACAAACCAGCTCCCGCCGAGCAAAACGCGCAGGAGTATCGCCACGCTACGCAGATAAAAGACGCAAGCTGCCCGCATCACGACACAGCAAACGCTAGCTACGCCCAGTCTCACGGCGCGATGAAAGAATGCCAGCATCACGACAATCACGGAGCGGATAAAAGCCTGGGCTGCGGCGGCGATAGCGACAAATCAAAGCCATGCCCAAAATGCGACGCGAAAGCGCACGGATGTGCACAACATAAAGAGTGCGCCCATCACGGTAAAAGCAGCGCAAGCGACAAAGCGCACGCCTGTCCTCATCATAAACACTAAAATTTAATGCGGTCAAGGTCAAATTTGGCCGCATTTTTTCTCAAATTTACGCCCGCCGGCAACATCAAAATTAAGCTTAAATTTCGCCGCAAAGTAGTTAAAAATCGCTTTTAGTCTCGTCGTCTAAAATTTTAAAACCTAAACTCGCCGCTCATCCCCTTTACGAGCCGCGCCGCTTCGTCCACATCCATACCGATCGCGCTAACAAAAAGCGGCCTCTTGCTACGGCCTCTGCAAATTTCTCTTACGAGCTTACAGCTGCCTTTAAAAGGCGATTTGGCTACGCCCACGATCTGCACTCTGCGCTCCAAGCGCTCGTATAAATGCCCGCCCAGACCGTATCTGCCATCGTCGTCAAGACAAACGAAACCGTCGATCACGATGAGCGAGATATCCCACACATCCAAATCCTGCAAAAGCGAGACGATGCACGGAAGCTCCCTTTTATAAAAGCTTCCGCTCTCATAGGGCGCTACGCCGTCTACTATTTTTGAGATGATTTTGAGCGGCTTTTCGTCGCTAAAGTTTTCAAACAAAACCCCTACGACTTTAGCCTTATTTCCCGCATAGTACGCATCTACGGCAAGTTTCACCGCTATCCTTTTTGGCTTAAATTTGAGCGGCGCAAAAAGGCAAACAAAGCATCAAAAAGCCGCCCTAAACGCCAAATTTAATCTCACTCCAATACGACTTTATTTCCCTTCGTGCCGCGCACGCGTACCTTTGAGCCCTCGGCTAAGTTTCCGTCGTAGCGCCATAAAGTACCTTTAAAATAAACCATACCCTCTCTGACCTCGCCCTCGCCGCTCTCGTTTAAAAAGTCGTCCTTAACTTCGCTTTCGTGCTGGTTAAATTTGGCCTTTAGCGGCTTTCTGAGCGCAAAAAGCAGAGCTAGCGAGATGATAGCAATGAGTAAAATTTGATACTCCCAAGCGATATCGACGAAAAATCCCAAAACTCCGACCGCTAAAAATCCAAGCCCGAAAAATAGCACGAAAAAGCTACCGAGCATAAACTCGAGCATGATTAGGCCTACGCCCGCAGCCAGCATTAAGTACGCGGGTATCATTTCGCCGCCCTAGCGCCTAAAAAGTCCTTTAAGACGCTTAGTGAGCCGATGAGCTCGGTCGCTTCGTAAGGGACTAAAATTTTATCTTTCGAGCCGTTTTTGGCTAGCTCGTTAAAGGCTCCGACGCGGTCGCGCGCGAGCAGGAACTCGGCTGCTTTTGCGTTTTGCGCCATGCTTTCATTTATCATATCCATCGCCTCTTTTTGAGCCGTCGCTAGCGCGATTTGCTCGTATTTTTTCGCATCGGCCATACGCTCGATAGCTTCGGCTTGCAATACTTTTTCCTGTTTTAGCGCCTCAGCGTTGCGGATGAGCGCCTCTTTTTCAGCCTGCGCTTTTAGCTCGATCGCGCGTTTTTCACGCTCGGCTTTCATTTGCAGATTCATCGCCTCTTCGATGCCGTGCGGGACGGAGATCTCCGAGATCTCGACGCGCATGATCTTTACGCCCCAGTTATCGGCGGCGTCTCCGAGCGCTCTTTGTAGCGCGGAGTTCAGGCGGTCGCGCGAGCTAAGCGTATCATCAAGGTTCATCGCGCCGATCTCGCCTCTTAGCGTCGTCATGGCCAAATTTGCGATCGCGCGTTTGTAGCTATCGACGTTATACAGAGCCATTTTGCCGTCCACGACCTTTAAAAACACGATGCCGTCGACGCTAATATTTACGTTATCTTTGGTGATGACTTGCTGTTTAGTGATATCTACTAGCTGCTCTCTTACAGTGATCACGGCGCGGATCTGATCTACAAACGGGATGATGATATGAAATCCGCCGTCAAGAACCTTGTGAAATTTACCCAAACGCTCGACGATGTAGATATCAGACTGCGAGATGATCTTGATACCGGCCTTTAAAAACAAGACCGCAAAGGCCAGCACGACCACGGCAAATACGATAAACGGTATGCTCTCTTCCATGACTACTCCTTAAAATATTTTTCATCATTTTAGCCGCTTTTTGCTAAAAAATCGCCATTTTAGCGGAAAATTTTTAGTATAATTAGCCAAAATTTTAAGGATAAATCATGAAAAATATTTTATTTTTAGCCGCGGCTGCGATGATATTTGCTGGCTGTGCGGCAAGCGGCGGCGCAAGCGCAGTAAATAACAAAAAATGCGGCAGTACGGAGGTTTTTGAAACGTGCGGCGCCGAGGTAGATAAGGAAAATTTGATCGGCGTCTACGAGGCCAAGGTGCTTTGCGACGGATGTAGCGAAAACTCAAAAAGCACGCTAACACTAAACGCCGACAAAACGTTTAAAATCGATACCGTATATCAAAAAAAGATCGCGCAAAGAGAGCTACAAAATGGCAAATACGAGATAGAGGGCAGCACCCTAAGCGTGACGAATCAATACCGCGAAAAGCTAAATTTCGAGATCAACGGCGATACGCTACGCCAGATAAGCAACCAAAACAGCTTTATCAAAGAAAATTTCGCCCAAGAGCGCATCTACAAAAAAGTAGAAGCAAACTAAGCGGCAAATTTAGCGCTCAAATTTAACCCAAAGCCCAAAATGAGTAAATTTATAACCCTACTAAAAACCCAGCCCGTTTTCGCGCGCCTCTCGCTCATACAGCTGATTTGTTATTTTGGCGTTTGGTTCTCGCACACGGGCATTTTTACGCTACTTATCGAGCTTGACGCGCCCGTTTGGGCGATCACGGCGGCGGCTGCGCTAGCTTTCGTGCCGGGCGTGCTACTATCGCCTTTTAGCGGTATAGTGGCGGATAAATTTAGCCCAAAACCAATGCTCATAGCGCTCACGGTCGTAGAGATGGTGACGGTTTTTATGCTCGTTTTTATCGACAAACTCTCCTTGATGTGGCTGCTATTTGTGATAATATTTATCAGAGTCGGAGCCGGCGGAACGTATTTTCAGGTCGAGATGAGCCTTTTTCCCAAAATTTTAAACAAAGACGACCTAAAAACCGCAAACGAGATCCACTCGCTTATCTGGGCGTTTTCATACACCGCGGGCATGGGGCTAGCGGGCATTTATATCCATTTTTTCGGGATCAAAAGCGCCTTTTTGCTTGACTGCGCTCTTTACGGAGCGGCGCTTATCGTCCTGCTTAAAACAGATATCGCCGTGCGAGCTAAAAAAGGCGGCGAAAAAGTCCGCGAGATGCTAAAAAATGGCCTAAAATACGTAAAACAAAACCCACTCATTGCGCATCTCATCATGCTACACGCGGTTGTAGGCGTGACCAGCTACGACGCTCTCGTGGCACTACTAGCCGACTATCCGTACGCCGGCCTACTCTCGGCATCGCTCATCATCGGCTACATCAACGCCTGCCGCGCCGTCGCCCTCATCGTCGGCCCGCTCGTGCTTAGTAAATTCGTCTCAAATTCCAACCTAGTCTATATCTACGTCGGTCACGGGCTTGGCGTCATCGCGTGGAGCACGCTTCAGTTTAACTTTTATATCGGATTTATCGGGATTTTTTGTGCGGGATTTTTCACCTCGACGCTTTGGAGCTATACCTACACGCTCATCCAGCAAAAGTGCGATCCGGCGTTTTACGGCCGTATAATCGCCTATAACGACATGGTTTACCTGGGCGTCGCGGCAGTGATTTCTAGCGGCATAGGACTTCTTTTTGAGCTAGGACTCAGCCTATCGCTGATCACGGCTCTAATAGGCTGTATGTTTTTTGCGGGAGCGATTTATTGGATATTTGTGCGTAAAATTTACAAAGACGAGCTAGCGTAAATTTGCCTTGTGGAGCGGGTTTAAAAAGGAGCAAATTTAATCAAATTTGACCCGGCAAATTTGTCGTCCGTATCAAAAACGTAGCAGTCTCGGTAGGTCAAATTTATCAATCAAATTTAACGGCAATTTACCCCGCTCAGGCCTTAGCGTAATAAGTCGTTCCGTTTGAAATATGCTTTTTATAAAGCGTCGTAAACGGCACCAGATCAGCATGTCCGACATAGAGCCTGCCGTGATCGCTCAAAATTTTATGAAAGCGCTCAACCGTTTTTAGCTTAAATTCCTCGTTAAAATAAATCATCATATTTCGCGAGAAAATGATGTCAAATTTGCCCAGCTTAAAGATCGCGTCGTCAAAGATATTTGCCACGCTAAACTCGCATCTAGGCAGCATCTCGCGCTTGATTTCGTACTTGCCGTCGCGTTTTGTGAAGTAGATATTTTTTTGATTGTCGTTTAGGCGGTGCAGCGAGCGCTCGTTATAAACGCCCTTTTTACAGCTATCGATAGCCTCCGAGTTTATGTCGATACCCACGATGCTGACGCGATTTACGTCGAGCAAATTTGAGTGCGCTAGCATACCTAGCGAGTACGCCTCATCGCCCGTCGAGCACGGCGCGCACAGTATCCGCACGCTATCAAGCTCCTCTCTGGCGTAGTAGATCGCGGCTTGCAGCTGCGGCAACTCTCTGTAAAAATAGGTCTCGTTCGTGGTGATCAAATTTACTATCTCTTGCCTCATAAAGCGGTCTACGAGGACTTTTGAGCTTAGAGCTTCAAAGCTTGAAATTCGGTTTGCTTGGCAGAAATTTATTAGGCGCTGCTTTATCATGTCCTTTTTGGACTCCAGATCCACGCCGCACATATTTTTGATGACTTCGACGAATTTATTAAGCCCCGCCACATCGCTAGGAGCGGGCGTCAAATTTGCATTTTCAAGCATGTAAAAACCTTTCTAGTTCCGCTCTTATACCGCCGATGGGTAGCGACTTTAAATTTGCGTTGATTTCTTTCGCGCGTTTTGGCATGCCGTAGACGATCGCGCTCTCCTCGTTTTCGGCGACGCATTTAGCACCGGCTTTGTATAGCTCGTTTAGCCCGCGCGCGCCGTCGTCGCCGATGCCCGTCAGCAGTATAGCCATGACGTCGGCAAATTTGCAAGCCTGCACGCCGGAGTGAAAAAGCACGTCTACGTTGGGGTTGTACGTGGTCTCCTTTGCCGGCGAGCACATGCCGGCCGTTAGGGGGCTAGCAGAGATTATCTCGGAGTTTTTTTCGCAGATATATATCGCGCTTTTTAGCTGCGTGGGCACGCCTAGCATCACGACCTGCGCCGCGCACTCCTTGTCAAACTGCGAGATAAAACTAGGGATAAAAGCCAGGCTCATATGCTGCGCGATAACGACGCTAGCTCCGTTTAGCTCAAGCCCTTTAAAAAGCCTTTTTAAATGTCCCGGACCTGTCTCTTATACACATCTGACGCTGC
>CALBNA010000170.1 GCA_937896205.1 uncultured Campylobacter sp.
ATTTAAGGGCATGTAAAAACGCCGAAACCTTAAATTTAAGCTTAAAGCCCTCGCAGAAACAAGGGCTAAATTTTACTCGACTTCGGCGTCGATGACGTCGTCGTCTTTTTTCTTGCCGCCGTTTGCTTGCTCGCCCGCGGCGCCGTCTTTTTTATACATCGCTTCGGCTAGCTTGTGGCTGGCTTCGCTTAGAGTTTTGACCTTCGCGTCGATCTGCTCTTTGCTTGCGTTTTCGTCTTTTAGCGTCTCTTTTAACTCGTCAAGCGCCTTTTGGATGCGCTCTTTGTCCTCGGCCGGGATTTTTTCGCCTAACTCGTTGAGGCTCTTTTGCGTTTGGTGCGCGAGCGCGTCGGCTTGGTTGCGCGCCTCTACCGCGTCTTTGCGTTTTTTGTCGTCCTCTTTGTGTAGCTCGGCGTCTTTGACCATGTTGTTGATCTCGTCCTCGCTTAGTCCGCTTGAGCCTGAGATCGTGATGTTTTGAGCTTTACCGGTAGCCTTATCTTTAGCAGAGACCGTTAGGATACCGTTGGCATCGATGTCAAACTCTACTTCGATCTGCGGCACTCCGCGAGGAGCGGCAGGGATGCCCTCTAGGTTAAACTGACCCAAAGATTTGTTGTCGCGGGCAAATTCGCGCTCGCCTTGCAATACGTGGATCGTGACCGCGCTTTGGTTGTCCTCGGCGGTTGAAAATACCTGATTTTTCTTAACCGGGATAGTCGTGCCTTTTTCGATGATTTTTGTCATAACGCCGCCTAGAGTCTCGATACCTAGGCTTAACGGAGTGACGTCTAGGAGCAACACGTCCTTCACGTCGCCTTTGATGACCGCGCCTTGGATCGCCGCGCCGATAGCTACGACCTCGTCCGGATTTACGCTTTTATTTAGCTCTTTGCCAAACGCCTTTTTGACCTCTTCTTGAACTAAAGGCACGCGCGTCGAGCCGCCCACCATGACGATTTCTTTTATATCTTTTTTGTCTAGTCCGGCATCTTTTACGACCTCGTTTATCTTGGTGATCGTTTGAGCGACTAGATCCTCGATCATGCCTTCAAATTTAGCCCTAGTTAGCGTCTTTGTGAGGTGTTTAGGACCCGTAGCGTCGGCGGTGATAAACGGTAAATTTATCGTCGTTTCTTGAGCTGAGCTTAGCTCTTTTTTAGCCGTTTCGGCCGCCTCTTTTAGGCGCTGCATAGCCATCACGTCGGTTTTTAGATCGATGCCCGAGTCGCTTTTAAATTCGCTCGTTAGCCAGTCGATTAGGCGGTTATCGAAATCATCGCCGCCTAGAAACGCATTACCGCCGGTAGCTAGAACCTCGACCACGTTATCGCCGGTTTCTAGTACCGTAACGTCGAACGTACCGCCGCCCAGGTCGTAAACCATGATCTTTTCGGACTCTTTTTTATCTAGGCCGTAGGCTAGAGCCGCCGCTGTAGGCTCATTTATGATACGAAGCACGTTTAGTCCCGCGATTGTGCCTGCTTCTTTAGTCGCTTTTCTTTGGCTGTCGTTAAAGTACGCAGGCACCGTAATGACGGCGTCTACGACCGTTTCGCCCAGATAGCTTTCCGCATCCTCTTTTAGCTTCATTAGCACTTTGGCCGAGATTTCTTGCGGAGTGTAGACCTTGCCCGCGATCTCTATAGCGCACGCGCCGTTTCTATCCACGACGTGGTACGGCAGCCTAGCTTTAGCTTCCTGTGCGTTTTTCTCGTTGCTCATTAGACCCATTATTCTTTTGATAGAGTATATGGTTTTTTCAGGGTTTGTGACGGCTTGGCGTTTTGCGCTATCGCCTACTAAAATTTCGCCCTTATCGGTAAACGCTACGACCGAAGGAGTCGTATTTTTGCCCTCTTTATTCGGGATTACCTTGCTTTCGCCTCTCTCATACACGCTTACGCATGAATTCGTCGTTCCTAGGTCTATACCTATTACTTTTGCCATTGTTTATCCTTTTTATTAAATTTTTATTTTAAATTTTACTTTGCTATCGATACCATCGCAGGTCGTAAAACTCTGCCGTTGATTAGATAGCCTTTTTGTATCACTTGCACGATTTTTCCTTTTTCCACGTCCTCGCTATCGATTTGCAGTACGGCATTGTGGAAATTCGGATCAAATTCGCCCTCGGTTTCGATCGGCGTGATACCGTTTTTTTCGAAACACTTTTTAAACTGATCTATCGTTATATAAATTCCCTCTTTGATTTTTGCCGCGTATTCGTCGCCTTCGGTTTCAAAATTTACCGCCATCTCAAGCGCGTCTATCACCGGAAGCAGATCCCGCGCAAATTTCTCGTTCGCATACGTCGCGATGTCCGCTTTTTCCTTTTCGAAACGCTTTTTGATGTTTTCAAAGTCCGCGTTGGCTCTATAATACTTATCCGTTAGCTCCTCGAGCTGCTTTTGAAGCTGGGCCGACTTCGCGTCTAGACCCTCAAAGCTGATGCTCTCGTCGAAATTTGACGGGATTTGTTGCTCAAGCTCTACATTTTCATTCTCGTTCATGCCGCCTCCTTTAGGTTGTTTAAAAATCTTTCGTAATCATTATAAATACTGCCTGCGCAAAGCATTTTGGCCTCTTTACCATCAAAATTTACGTCTAGTTTCATGCCTAGATAGTTCTCGCTGAAAAAGATTAAATTCGAATCAAAAACCATCTCAAAGCTAGGGCTTAGCGCGTTTTTAAAGCTCTCTCCGAAAATTTCAAGCGCAACCCTTTCGTTTTCTAAAAAGCGAATTTTAGTGCGCTTTAGCTCGGCTATCTTATTTCTTAGCTCGTTTAGGCCCACCTGCATACAGGTAAGCTCGAGCCTGCCCAGGTCTATGCCGATGAGATTGCTCAAAAACTTCTCGACTTTCGAGTTAAATTTGAGTGCTATCTCGTCCTCACTAAAGCTCAAAATCAAAAATCTATTGTTTAAATTTAAAACCTCGTTTAGCGTTTGGGTTTTGCTTTCAAAAACCATCGCGTAAATTTCAAATTTATCGCTTAGCAACTTTAGTAGGCTTGGATTTGCGATATTTAGCGTCTCATCGAAATTTAATCTAGCTCGCCAATAATCCCTCATCGTCGCAGCCGTCGGTATCCTGCCGCCGCTAACGTGAAACTGCGTGATCGCGCCCTCGTCGGAGAGCTTTTTAAAATAAACTCTGATCGTAGAGGCCGGGATCGACATCGCCATACGCGAACCAAGCTCGCTAGAGCCGATCGGAGCGTTGTCGCTAAGATAAGCTTGAATGATAGAATCAAGTATCAGATCTCGCTTACTCACCTTTATCATATTAGCACTCTCTCCTTTAAATTGCTAGGCGCATTATACAACATCTGTCTCTTATACACATCTGACGCTGCCGACGAAGAGGATAGTGTAGATCT
>CALBNA010000171.1 GCA_937896205.1 uncultured Campylobacter sp.
GTCTCGTGGGCTCGGAGATGTGTATAAGAGACAGCGCAAGGACAGGTAAAAACGTCAAATTTGACATGCTTAGCCAAAAACGCCGCCGACGTGCCCGTACCCGAGGGCAAAAATATATCAACGGTCTTGCCCTCCGCATCCGCCCAGCGCTCTATCTGCCTAGCCTGCGAGATAAAGCCCGCCTCCGCCTGCGGCTGCCAAACGCCCTCGTTTATAAAAAGCGAATCGCCAATGAAGCAATCCTGCGCGGCGGATAAATTTGAGCTTGTTTGGTCTGCGGATTTTTTAAAATTTGAGTTTTTATGGCTTTTGCATTCGCTGAAATTTGCGCTCTCGAGCTCTGCTTGTTCGTCAAATTTGTTCAAATTTTCTCTGCCTAGATTTTGTAAATTCGGCTCGACTTCAGCTTGCAAATTTGACATATTTTTTGCATTTAAATTTATATCCGTAAAACCGAACCGTTCGTCAAAGTTGCTCAAATTTGACCCGCCCGTATCCTTTAAATTTAACCCGTTTCTATCAGAAGCATCCGTCAAATTTACAGCCTCATCGCCGTAAATCTCGCCCTCTTTTAGGCCGGCTAGTTCGTAAGCTAGAGCCCTAGCCCGTACCCGTCTATCTTTATCTATGTAGATTTTCATTCCGTTTTCAAGGGCGAATTTAAAATTTCCGACTGGATTTGCCGCTAAATTTGAGTTTAAATTTGAAACGACGTAGTGAAACTCTAAGCCCTTCATCTTCGCAAAAACGCTTAGGCTATACATCGCGTTTGACTGGCTAGAGCCGTAGCTAACGACGCGCTTTATGCCGCCTAGGCCAGCATGCAGGAAATACTCTAGCTTTCTAGCCTTGTTGCCGTTAAATTCGCCGTCCATCAGATCGTCGCGAAGTACGTAAAAATCGAGTCCGTTAAATTTAGTCTTTTGAATACTTTTGATTTTGCCGCTCCAAGAGATCTTGCATCTCTTTCATCGACTCTTTATCCGAGATCGAAAATTTGATCTCGATGCGCCTGGAGGCGTCGGGGTCTTCTTTGCCGTTTTTCATCACCAGATCGCTAAAACTGCGCCCGCTAGCGATGAGATAGTGCTCTAGGCGCTTATCCTTGTTCCACGAGTAGATAAAATCTAGCACCGAATACGCGCGCTTTTGCGATAGATCAAGGTTGTACATATAGCTACCAACAGAGTTCGTATGCCCCTCGATCACGATTCTATCGATGTGTTTTGCGATCTCTTCGTTATTTAAAATCGCCTCGAAATAAGTCTGCAAAATTTCTTTTAGGCGTGCTTTTGCTTCGTCTCTTAGCTCGTACGATCCCGTGTCAAAAAGTATAGACTCGGGTAGCGACACGACGCCGGAGCTTGGATCTATGCTAACCTTGTTTCCAAGCTTAGCGCGTAAATTTGATATGACGTTTGAACGAAGCGAACTGATGTCTTTTATCTTGTCTTTTGTTTTATTAAAATCCTCTTCCAGCGCGGCATATCTTGAGACTTCATCGCCGTATTTTGCGTTTAGTTCATTTAGCGCCTCGTCTTTTTGCGCTAAAATTTGCCCCAGCTGTAGCACTCTATCCTGCAAATCCGCGATAGTTTTATTCGCATCGTTTAGATTTATCTCGTAGGTTTGGGTTAGATTCGTGAGTTCGTTTTTCTCTTTTTTGACGCCTTCAAGCATCTCGTTTACGAGCCTGTTTATGTCGGCAAGCTCCTTGTTTTCGCTCTTTGCGCGGTCCAAATTTGAAAAAATTTCTTTTATGACATTTTCTTTACGAACGAGCTCGCTTTGTGATGAGGCGATTTGCTTTTCACGCTCGCTTAAGTCTTTTTGTAGTTTTGCCAGATCGCTTTGGCTAAGGACGTATTTTACGACGACGGCGCCGATGATGAGCATAAAAACAAACATCAGCCCAGCCATCAGGTCCGCATACGATATCCAAAAGGTCTGGTCTCCGCTTTTGTTCTCGTTACGCGTTTTCATCTAGCATACTCGCCTTTTCGATGGTTTGCAATATCTCATTCGCCTCTTTATCAAGCTCGTCGATGTCTTGCTTTAGCCCTTCAATGAGCGCGCTATTATCATCATAAGCCTCGATTGCTTCGTCGTCAAAGGCCTTTTTAAATGCCTGCACGCCGTCAATCAAGCTCTCTTTAAAGCCATCCATTGCAAGTTTTTGTTTTTCTAAGATTTCACTACTAAATTTAGAAAGAGACTCACTGAAATTTTTAACATTATACTCTAGTTCGCCCACGCTCTTTTCGAGCCTTGAGATACGCTCGCCGCCCACATCATAGAGACGGTTGTACTGCTCGGCAAATTTTAGTTGCATATCTTTGATGTTGCCGTTAAATTTATTGATAACGTTTAAGATTTCAGCGTGAACTTTGATTAGATCTTTTTGATCTTTTGAGGATTTTAGCAGCGTATTCATCGTTTGTTTGATGTGTTCGCCACTTAGCTTGACAGCCTCTTCTTCGTTTTTCAAGATATTTGTAAAAGTTTTAAATTTAGCCTCGATAGTCTTATCCAGCTCCTCAAAGAACTCGGCGTTACTAACATGCTCAAAGATCACTCCGATCTTTTCAAAGTGTCTTAAATTCTCTTGCAAATATCTTCTATCAAGCTCCTCTTTCGTCCAGAAAAAGCCGCTCGTAGCGTTTTTTTGTCTTCGCACCAGCGTTTCAAATTTACTCGTTCCGTATTTTTCAAAAAATATCCACCAAAGCGCTAGAAAAATACCATAAATAGAGACGTAAAACGCAGTCGCTACACCGCTAAGAAGGGTTGAAATTTCGGTTTCAAGTTCGGTAGTATTTGATGAGTTAAACTCCGGCATAGAAACCGCGATACTGATAAACGTTCCCAAGATACCCAGCATTGGAAAGATGCCAGCACCCACGGAAGCGAAATTTTCGTTACGTAAATTTCTAGTATAGTAGGCGACAAATTCATCAAATCCGGCGTTTGATTTCGTATCCTTACCGATAACTAAAAGATGTTTGATGATGTATTCTTTTAAATTTCGCTTAAAATCAGCCCCGCTTTGCTCGAAATAGCAGCAAGCAAGCTCGGCGCTATTTTTAGCAAAGATTAGCGAAATCACCCAAATAATACCCATCATAATAACCGTGTGTAGGCCGATTTGAAAATCTATATACCCCAAGTACCCAAGAAGCGCGACGAGATATATCGCCGTCGGCAAAAATATAATTTTCGTATACACGAAAAAAGATTGCCTGCCTTTTACCTCAGGCAACGCCAAATCAGTGAAATTATCGCTTCTCGCTTCTTTTTTGGGTTCCATCGTGAGCCTTAATTTCTATTTAAGCAGTTTAAATCTTCAAATGCGGTTAGCAGGCGCTTTACCATCGACTCCTCACCGGCACGCAAAAATTTACGCGGATCGTAGTATTTTTTGTTCGGCTTATCGTCGCCTTCAGGGTTGCCGATTTGACCTTGTAGATAGGCTCTGTTTTTTAGCTCGTACGCTCTCACGCCGTCCCAAAACGCCCACTGCGTGTCGGTGTCGATGTTCATTTTTACCACGCCGTAGCTGACAGCGTCTTTGATATCTTGTAGTTCGCTACCGCTACCGCCGTGAAAAACGAAATTTACGGGTTTATCGGTTAGAGTTTGAAATTTATCCGCGACGTATGCTTGCGAATTTTTCAAAATTTCCGGTCGCAATACGACGTTGCCCGGCTTATACACACCGTGGACGTTACCAAAGCTTGCCGCTATGCTAAATCTATCGCTGATTTTGCTTAGTCGCTCGTATGCCTGCGCGACATCTTCTGGTTGGGTGTAAAGAAGCGCGTTATCAACGCCCGTATTATCCACGCCGTCCTCTTCGCCGCCGGTTACGCCAAGCTCGATCTCTAGGCTGATGCCAAGCTCGCTAAGCTCTTTTAGATACTTCTCGCAAGTTCTTAAATTTTCTTCCAAGCTCTCCTCGCTAAGATCAAGCATATGCGAGCTAAAAAGCGGCACGCCGTGAGCTTTTTTGTATTCGCGGCTAAATTTAACCAGCTCGTCGATCCAAGGCAGTAGCTTTCTAGCTGCGTGATCGGTGTGTAGGATCACGGGCACGCCATAAGCCTTAGCTAGCAGGTGCACGTGTTGCGCGCCTGCTACTGCGCCTAGTACATCGGCGTTCCCGCAAGCTTTGCCAGCATAAAAGCCGGCTCCGCCGTTACTAAATTGGATGATAACGGGTGAGTTAGCCGTCTTTGCCGCCTCTAAAACGGCATTTACCGAGTCGCTTCCGACCACGTTTACCGCAGGTATGGCAAAGCCCTGCTCCTTTGCGTATTTATACAGCCTAGTTACGTCATCGCCGCTTAAAACGCCGGCTTTTACTACGTCTAAAACACCCATTTTATCGACCTTATTTATATTCTACTTTAGCTTTTGAGCGAAGTTCGTCGCCTCTTTTTCTGATATCGTTTCTAAATTTCTCCATCTTTAGGTTGCCCTCTATTTGAGGTTTAACCTCGTTTAGACCTACGGTACCGGCAGCTTTACTATCCTCTTTTAGGATTACGTGGTAGCCGAAATTTGATTTAACGGGTTTTTGAGTTACTTCGCCTTTTTTAAGTGCAAATGCAGCGTCCGCGAAAGGTTTTACCATTTGAGATTGGCCAAACCATCCTAGTTCGCCGCCGTTAGCCGCAGAACCTTGATCGGTAGATTTAGATTTTGCTAGCTCTTCGAATTTTTTAACCAGCTCGTCGCCTTTTAGACCTTTTAGCGCAGCTATTATATCGTTTGCGTCTTTTTCAGTAGCCACTAGGATATGTTTGGCTCTTACTTGTGCAGGCACGGCAAATTCGGCTTTATTTTTGTTATAAAAGTCGCTGATCTCGCCTTCGCTAACTTTGATATTGTCAAAAATTCTCTTCATCCAAAGATCAAGCACAAGGTTATTTTTTAGCTCTTCAAGCGCAGCTTTATATTCGTCGCTCTTATCTAGTCCGCTCTTTTTAGCCTCGTCTAGAAGTAGTTTTCTGTTGATAGTTTCGTCGATCACCTTTTTTTGAGTATCTTTAGGTAGTTGCTCTAGGGTTACGCCAGGCATCGCAGCAAGCGTGAAAGCTACGTCCTTATCGGTTACTTTTGTTCCGTTTACAGTGGCGTACTCCGCCGCACTTAGGCTTAGAGCCGCAGCCAAACTAAGAGATGCGAATAAAATTTTATTCATCTTTGTTCCTTAAATTTAGATTTTTGCGAGGGTGATTATAGCAGGAAAGTCATTAAATATAAGTTATAATTCATCGAAAATTTAAATAAAAACGGCTAAAATCGGCGTCATGAGAACAAAAAAAGATATAAACGCTATCAAAAATTTATTTTTAGAAAATTTCAAAGACGCGGGCAGCGAGCTTAAATTTCGCAACCTCTACGAGCTGCTCGTTTGCGTGATGTTAAGTGCGCAGTGCACCGATAAGCGCGTAAATTTGATCACGCCTTCGCTTTTTGAAGCATACCCGGACGTAGCAAGCCTAGCGCAGGCAAATCTAGCTAGCGTAAAAGCGCTCATAAATTCCTGTAGTTTTTTTAATAACAAAGCAGAAAATTTGATCAAAATGGCAAAGAGCGTGATGAGCGAATTTGACGGTGAGATACCAACGACCGAAAAGGAGCTAATGAGTCTAGCCGGCGTAGGTCAAAAGACCGCTCACGTCGTGCTGATCGAGCATTTTGGGTCAAATTTGATGGCCGTGGATACGCACGTTTTTCGCGTGGCTCACAGGCTTGGTCTTAGTAGGGGCAAGACGCCCGAAGCCGTCGAGCTTGATCTAACCAAAGCCTTTAAAACGCAGCTAAATACGCTTCATCAAGCGATGGTACTTTTTGGCCGCTACACCTGTAAAGCGATAAAGCCAAACTGCAAGGAGTGCTTTTTAAACGAGCTGTGCAGCAGCAAGGATAAGAATTTTCCGT
>CALBNA010000172.1 GCA_937896205.1 uncultured Campylobacter sp.
ATTTTTATTTATAAAAACTGGCTCAAAATGCCCTAAATTTCGCGTGTCACCAAGCTTAAAAGAAAAGCCCGCGCGGATCAGATACTTTAAAAGCCCGCAAAGATAGTGCGTGAAAACTTTTGGGAAATTTAAGTTTGGATAGTAAACGCCATCGCAAACGACGCTAGAGGCAAATAGCGAGCCGCCCTGCGCGCAAACCGCGTCCACATCGCTAAAAACTGTGTCGTAAAGCGGCGCGATCTTGGATAAAATTTTAAGATCGTCGGTGAAAAACAGATCCCCCGCGCCCGCTTTCATTATCTTTATAAAAAGCCGCGTCGCATCCTCAGGCAGCAAGCTAGCTACGTTGCCGTCAGAGTTTTTGCCTAGGCTCATGCGCGCGAGCAGGGCCTTTTGTACGGGATTAACTGAGCAAAATTTGAGATTTTTGTAACTAGCCTCAAAGCGCATTAGCCGCATCAGCGCGGCGCTCAGACTATCGACTTTGATAAAAGCGACCTCGGGATCGATGACCTCGCATCTTTGCTCGACGAGTACGGCATAGGCGCCGTTTGCGACGGCCGCGGCTATCTCGTCCGCGCCTGCGCTAAGCCCGATGTAGGCGTAGCCTTGGCGCACGTTTTTACTCTCAAACGCAAAGCCCTCTACGGCGCTGACGCTTGGTTTATTTAGCGCTTCGCCGTTGATGAGGCGCCTTAGGTTTTCGATATTCACGCCGTTTTAGCCTATTTGCGAGCCGTTTTTGACCGCAGCCATCGGCGCGATGAGGCACAGCGACCCATCCTCGGCGCTAAGAATCATACCCTCTGATATATGGCCGAAAATTTTAGCCGGCTTTAGGTTTGCCAGCACGCAGACCTGCTTGCCGACGAGATCCGCCGGAGCGTAAAATTTAGCAATCCCCGATAAAATTTGACGCGGTTGCTCTTCGCCTAGATCGATCTTAAATTTAAGCAACTTCTCGCTGCCTTCGATATTTGAGCACTCAAGCACGGTGCCTACTTTTATGACGCATTTTTTAAAGTCGTCGATTTTTATTTTCGCGTCCGATTTTTCTTGCGGCGCGGCGGCGGGTTTGGTAGGTTCGCTTACGCTCGGCACCACAGTCGCCATCAGCTCTTTTTCTATTTTCGGGAAAAGCGGCTGCGTTTTTTGCGCTTTAAAGTCCAAAATTTCGTTGTTTAGGATGATTTTTTTATAAGTTGCCGTCGAGATCTCAAAGCCTAGCGTCTGCGCGATCTTTTCGCAGGTTCTTGGCATCGCTGGGCTTAGTAGCACGGCCACGCGAGCTAGCAGGTTCGCGCACAGCGACACGAGCGCGTTTGCTTCGTCTTTTTTGCCGTTTTTGATTAGATTCCACGGCTCAAATTTAGCTATGCTCGCGTTAGCAAGCGTTAGCGCCTTAAAGAGCTCCTCAAGGTAGTGGTTCGTGGCGAAACTCTCTAAATTTTTGATAGCGTTTTGCAGGTATTCGTTGCCGCTATCTAAAACCTCGCCGTAAAATTTGCGTAAATTTTCGCCCTTTATCTCAAAGTCTGAGTATTTTTCGCTCATGCCGACTATACGGCTTAAAAGATTGCCAAGATCGTTGCTAAGCTCGGAGTTTATGCGCTCGATCATCGCTTTTTGTGAGAAGTCTCCGTCCTGTCCAAACGGCACTTCGCGCAGCATAAAGTAACGGAAATTTTCCAGTCCGTACGCGTCTGCGACCTCGCTTGGGTTTATGACGTTGCCTTTGCTTTTACTCATCTTTTCGCCGTCTCTCGTCCACCAGCCGTGAGCTGCGATGCAGCGAGGAAGCGGCAGATCAAGGCTCATCAAAAACGCTGGCCAGTACACCGCGTGAAAGCGCAAAATGTCCTTACCTACGACATGCGTAGCGCCCTTCCAGTAGCGCATCTTATCATCGCCGCGCGTGTAGCCTAGAGTGCTTAGGTAGTTTATGAGCGCATCCAGCCAGACGTACATCACGTGCTTTGGCTCGTTTAGACTAGCGGGTAGCTTCACGCCCCACTCAAAGCTCGTGCGCGTGATCGAGAGATCGCGCAGGCCGCCTTTTACGAAGCTAACGACCTCGTTTTTCTTGCCGCGCGGCACGATACAGTCCTCGTTTTCTTCATACCATTTTAGTAGCGCGTCTTGGTATTTTGAAAGTTTGAAAAAATAGCTCTCCTCTTTAACCAAATTCGTCGGTCTACCGCAGTCAGGACACCTCTCGTCCTCCAAAAGCTGCGTCTGCGTAAAAAAGCTCTCGCAGCTAACGCAGTAGTATCCCTCGTATTCGCCCTTGTAGATATCGCCTTTTTGATACATCTTAAGAAATGCGTTTTGCGCCGTGAGCTTGTGATAGTCGTCGGTCGTGCGGATAAAATGGTCGTAGCTGATCTCAAATTTATCCCACAGCTCCCTAAATTTCGCGCTTATCTCGTCAGCATAGGCTTGCGGCGTGTAGCCTTTTTTTGCGGCGGCTTGTTCGATCTTTTGTCCGTGCTCGTCGGTGCCCGTCATAAAGTACGTATCGTCGCCCTTTAGCCTCGCAAATCTCGCTACCGTATCGGCGATCACGGTCGTATAGGCGTGTCCGATGTGCGGCACGTCGTTTACGTAATAAATCGGAGTCGTAATATAAGTCGTGTTCATATCTTTCCTTTTTAAATTTAAAAATCAAATCCGCCGCCGTCGCCTTTAGACATCGAGCTATATACGGCATCTACGTAGTTTTTGCGGGTTTTGCACTCAAACATCGCCTCGCAGGCAAAGCACGAGCTTAGCCCTTTTTCGCGCTGACAGGCTTGCAAAATTTCTCTTTGACGATCAAGCTCCAGCTCAAATTCGTCTTTTTGAGTTACATCCGCTGCATGCTCGCTCATTTCGCGTTTCCATAAAATTTATGCAGTAAATTTATCTCGTCTTTGGAGCCGAAAAAGCAAGGCGTGGTTTGGTGGATTTTTTCTACCTTCATATCAAAAAGCGTCGCCGAGTATCCGTCGCTAGTAGCACCGCCTGCGCGCTCGTAGATGAAGGCAAACGGCAGCACCTCAAATAGCGCTCTTAGCTTACCCTTTGGCGCGTCGCTCGTGGCAGGATAGCTAAACAGCCCACCGCCTTTTAGTAAAATTTGATGCAGGTCGCTCACCATGGCGCCAGAGTATCTGAGGCGATATCCCTGTAAAAACAGCTCGCGGATAAATTTAGCGTGAATTTCGCTCCAGCCCTTTTGCGTAGCACCCGTGGCGTTTAGTTTGCCTTTTTGCGCGAGCGCTAGATTTTTGATAAATTTAAACTCGCCGTCCCTACCCAGGCGGTAAAGCGCGGGAGCCGTCTCGCCCTCGCAAAGCACGAGCTCCAGGCGCGGGCCGTAAACGACGTAGGCAGCGGCTTTTAGATTTTGCGGCGTTAGCTCATTTTCGTAAATGCCAAAAATCGAGCCGATAGAAAAATTTACGTCCACTAGGCTAGAGCCGTCTAGCGGATCGTAGGCGACGATAAATTTCGCGCTCTCGTTTAGCGCCAGCATATCCTCTTTTTCCTCGCTAACGAGCGCTTTTACGCAGGCCAAATTTGTAAACTCGGCCGTGATGATATCGTCGCTTCTCACGTCTAGCTTTAGCTGCGTGTCGCCCGTGGCGTTAGCATGGTCGGTGTAGCCCAGATCGGCGTACTTTATCTCTTCGCCGATTTTTACGGCGATTTTTTTAATCGTTTCGAAAATTTCGTTCATTTTAAAACCTTTGCATTTTTTAGTATCCACTCGCAGATGGCCTGCGTATCGTCTAGATCGAAGTTTGGCTTATCTATGACGTAGTCTCTTTTGTAGCTTGCGATCGCGTTTGAAAAGCTAAGATAATCCTCGTTTATCTCGTCCTTAAACACGCTAATGCGCGGTAGCGGCAGGGTCTTTAGCCCCTCAACTAGTAGCAAATCAAACTCGCCAGCCATCATTACGACATCCTCCACGCTCTTGCTCTCCTGCGAGAAAAAGGTCGTGCGCGTCGGGCTCATGACTGCGACCTCGGCGCCTATTTGGCTAAATTTGTAGCTATCCTTGCCCTCGACGTCAAACCTCGCCTTGTCGCCCGGGTCGTGCTTGATGATTACGACTTTTAGCCCGTCATCGATAAATTTTTTGGCGACCTTTAAAATAAGCGTAGTTTTGCCGCTATTTGAAGGTCCGGAAAACGCCATCGCCGCTTTTTTCATTTTTCTCCGAATTTTTGAAATTTACGCGAATTATAGCAAATTTAGGCTTTTTAAAAGCAAAATTTATCTAAAATAAGGCCAAATTTAGCGAGGTTTTTAAAATGAAAAAGAGCGTATTTTTTTTAAGTTTTATTTTGGCGTTAGCTGGCTGTGCGGATAAAAAATATATCCACGAACCATTAAAAAACGAGCTTTTAGCCTACACTAGCAAATCTGAAATCATAGATGCCAAGACGAATATCCTAATCGTAGCAACCTATCTAAATCCGATCTATAGCGAGCTAATCGATGAACAAAAAAGAGAGAAATTCGTCGTGGCCGTGCATCCCAAAGAAGCTAAAATTTTAGACGAGAGCTTTAGCGCAAACGGCTCGCAGCGAGGCATCATGGTTAGACGCCTGACCGCCAACGATCCGCTTTTAGAAAAAGTGAGCTTTGAGGTGCCGTGGGCTCAGTATTTTGAGGTCAGCACCCCAGAGATCAAAAGCGATAGAATCAATATTAATTTCGAAATTTATCCGTCAAAGCAGGTTTCTTTGAGCTTTCAAAAAGTGTCGAAATCGATGTACTGGAACGGAGAAGCCTTAGGTAGATAACATAGTTTGCTAGTACCTTTTTGCCGTAGTCGCGGCTCTCGGCGAAGGGTACGAGCTCCATGGATAAAAACGGCTCATACTTACCTTCGTTAAAAAGGTCGCCTCGCTGAAGCATTTTCTTAGTAAAACCGATACCGCCGTTATACGCGTAAGCTACAAAAAGCGGATGGTAGAGGTATTTCTCCAAATAATTTAAGTGGTGGTCCGCAAATTTTAAGGCAAGGCGCGGATTAAACATATCGTCTTGATCGAAATTTGGGATCGCAAGCTCTTTTTTGCCGATGTGATTAGCCAAAAACGGCATAAACTGCATCATACCAAGCGCATAAGAGGTCGAGATGACGGCCGGGATAAAGCGGCTCTCTTGCCTACCGATCGCGTAAAGAAGCGCTTTTCTAGTCGCGTTTACGTCCTCTAGCTCATCAGCAAACGGCATAACGAAGTAGCTATCCTTGTAGCCGCTTGCCTTTTCCATCAGGTAGGCATACTGGCCTAGCGTCTCTTTGGTGTTAAAGGTTTCAGAGTGTTTTGCGGCATCCTGCGCACTCATCTCTTTTATCATTTTAAATGTCTTTTGCCACAAAAACGGATCTTTTATGTCGTAGTCAGCTACCTTTTCTTTCGTAGGCGTCGGCGAGACGATGTTTGCGGCAGCACTTGCGCCCGTTAGCTCGTTTGCATAAAGCGTATAGATATTTACGTCGCGGCTTTGATTTAGCTTCTCAAGATAGATTGTATTTCTACTTAGTAGATACAGCCAAAACACGGCATTATCCTTGCGGTCTTGTCTCTCAAAGGCCGCCTCGGCTCTAGTAAAAAACCTAGCCGCGTCTTTTGGAGAATTTAACAAAACCGCATTAACGCCGAGCATAAAGGCATCCTTGCCGGCAAGCTCGGTTTCTTTTATTGCGAGAAAATTTTGCCTAAATTTGGCTAATTTCTTATCGATTATTAAATCGTTTGCTAGAGCGTGAAACTCTTTTTTAGCTGCGAGTAAATTTATAAAATTTACGTCAAATATCTTGTCGAATTTATCCTTGTGAGAGGACTGATTAAAATAGACCAAAAACGCGTCCGTATCGTTAAATTTGGCAAATTCGTCCTCGGGGTGCTTCTCGTTTAGCGAGCTCAAGCGCCAATAAAGAAGCGGA
>CALBNA010000173.1 GCA_937896205.1 uncultured Campylobacter sp.
GTATAAATTCGGAGCGGCTTAAAAACAAAGCATAAAGCCAAAACCGCGCCGAATTTAATCGAGCTACGCCCTAAAAATGCACCTTAAATTTCGCCCAAAAGCTTCTGCCCGGCTCATAAAGCCTCGTGCCATTCGGGATAGTCTCATAGCCTGCGATACCGCCGCCGTAGCCGCCTTTTGAGTTATGATAGGCGTATTTGGCGTCGTTTAGGTTTTCCGCCGCTAGCAAGAATTGATAATTTTTGTATTTGTAGCCCGCGCTTAGCCCCAGCGTCCAAAAGCTATCGCTCTTGCCCAGGTCCATGCCGCCCACGTCGCCGTAGCCTTTTTGCGCGCGGTTTTGCGACGCATTAGCGTAGAAGTCGGCTTTGACGAACCAGTCTGGCTTTTCTAAACCGGCGCTTAGTTTAAACGCTAGAGGCGAAACCTTAGGCAGCGCGTCGCCGTCTTTTAAGCCGCCCGCGTTTTTAGTCACCTTGCCGTAGACGTAGGATACTCCCGCCCCCAGCCTAAACATATCGGCTAGTAGCGTAGTGCCCTCTATCTCGCCGCCGTATAGCAGAGCGTCGGTATTAAAGGCGTCTGAGGACATGCCCATAGTATTATATTTTAGCATGATATAATCATCCATCTTTGAGACGAAGAAATTCGCACTTAGTTCGTAATTTTGATCTTTTAGCACTGCGCCAAAATCCAGCTGAGTATTTCTTTCTTTACGTAGCTCTAAGTTCGCGTCCTTGTTCGTTTCCCAGTGATCGGGCATCCTTTGCGCGTGCCCTAACCCCGCATAAAGCGTTAAATTTTGCAGATATTTTTCGTATCTAAAAAAGCCTGAGAATAAATTTTCTTTCCTGCTCTTATGCGTTTTTAACAGTTTTCTCTCGCCCGCGTCCAGCCTAAGTCCGCCAAAAAGCCCGTAGTCGTTTTCAAGGACGTATTCGTTTTGAGTGTATATCGTTTTATACGTTACCTTGCGCTCTTTTACGTGCGGCTTTGATACGGCGGCATCCATTTCGGCTTTAGATACGCCGGCTCCGCCCGTTCCGGCACCCCGCCATTTAAAGGAGTCTTGCGAATAGCCCGCGCCGATGAAGCTGGTTAGATTATCGAAATTTAACTCGCCTTCTAGCTTAAAGCCGTACATATCGCGTATCGGGTGACTGATGCTATATCCCTTGCCGCGCCCCGTGCCAGGCACCACCGGACGCATGGTGAAGTTGTCCATTATGTGATCGATTTGATGATAGTACGAGCTTAGCCTGATCTTGTGCTCGCCGACGTCTTGTTCAAATTTGAGTCCGAAAGATTTACGGTCAAACTGTATGCCGTCCCTCATCCTGTCGGCATACGCCGCTTCGCCCTCGCCCAGATCCGCGCTTAGCTGCAAGGCGGTAGTTTCCGTGGGCGTTAGCGTACCCACGAGCGAGACGCTGTTGCGTTTATAGTGCGTATGCATTTTCTGCCCGCCGCCGCTTTTATAATCGCCGCTCTCGTAGTGTCCGCCGGAAACCTCTATACTGCCCAGCTCGTTACCCGCCGCTACGTCCGCGGTAGTTTCAAACCGCTTAAAACTGCCGCCCAGCACGCTTACGTTTCCTCCGAAGCTCGGTTTTGACAGCCTTGCTATCTCTCTATCGAAAAATATACCACCGCTAATGAGCGCACCGTATCTGATGTCTTGCGGGCCTTTTACGATACGAACCGAGCTGTAGTTTTGCGCCGAGATGTAGGTGATGGGCGTATCCATACGCATGCCGCAGCCGCCGTTTAGCGTGCTACCGTCGATCAGCACCGGCAGCCTAGCCGCCGTCTGCGAACGATAATAAACCTCGCTGCCGCCTCCGCCCTTACGCTCCATCGTAAAGCCGTTCAAATTTGAAAGCGATTTGGCGATGTCGCTGTTTTCCAGTATCGCGCCCTTGCCGACTATTTGGGCATTAGTCGGCTCGTCGAGGGCTGATTTTTGCATTTTTGACGAGACGGTAACGGGACTCAAGCTTACCGCTTCCTCGGCGCTAAGCCTGTCTCTTATACACATCTCCGAG
>CALBNA010000174.1 GCA_937896205.1 uncultured Campylobacter sp.
TTTAAACTCGGCGCGCACCCCGCAAAACAAGAACGCGCAACCGAGTTAAATTTTAGCCGCCAGCCGAGTCTAACGCTTTAAAATTTTAGCGTTTTCGCAGCCGACCTCTAGCCCCATCTTGCACGCTTTTTCGTAAAATTTAACCGCAGCTTTGACGTCCGCACTTACGCCCATGCCGCGCTCGCTCATGAAGCCGGCTTCGTTGCAGCCTTTAGCTAGCCCAAGCTCGCATGAGTTTTTATAGAGCTCGTACGCTCGCGCTTCGTCTTTTGCTATGCCAGCACCCGTCTGGCACGCGTACGCTAGCGCGTAGCAGCCCAGCTTATCGCCCATTTTGCATGCTCGCTCGTAAAATTTAGCCGCCGTACTAGGCTGCTTTGCCGCGACCTTTCCGCTAGCGATCATCGCGCCCAGATCGTAGCATGCCCGCGCGTATCCGCCCTCGCACGCTAGATTAAAGAGCCTCGCCGCCTCGCTAAAATCCGAAACTCGGTACATCGCTAGCGCGTCTTCAAACTGCTTGTTTGCCAAATTTGTAGGTGAGCTCGCAGGGGCGGTTGCCATCTCGTTTGAGGATCTTGTTTGCGCCGCAAAGAGCGCGCTCGCCGCAAAAATCAAACAAAGTAAAATTTTTCTCATACTGACTCCTTTTTATGAGGTTTCGATTTAAATTTTAGCCCTTTTTAATAAACATAAATGAAATTTTAACTAAACTCGCCCGGCTGCGTGCTCGTCTGCGCCCAATTTAGGCCATATGCGGCTATTTCGGTAAGATTTTATTCATCGCAAAACCGCAAAATCGCCCCGTGACGCCATCTCTGCGGTAGGAAAATAGCCCCTGCGTCTCAAACGTGCAGCGTGGATCAAACTCCACTCGCTCAACGCCAAGCGCGGTAAATTCGTCCCGCAAGGCTGCCTCCATGTCAAATTTACCCTCTTTTTTGTAGCGGTTAAACTCGGCCAAATCAAGCTCGCCCACTTCGTAGTTTCGCGCCTTGATATTTGCACCCACGAATACGCGCAGATCGCCAGCCTCGCAGCCAAACCCGCTCGCCATTAAATTTACCGCGTTCGTGCAAATTTTACCCGTTACGCCCGCTCTGCCCGCATGCACTGCGGCAACCACGCCGCGCCTCTCGTCCGCAATCAAAACGGGCGAGCAATCTGCAACCAAAACGCAAAGCGCAATGCCTCTAAGCGCCGTTATCACGCCGTCGCAGGGCGGTAGCTCATCGTCAAAATTTCGCAAAATTTCCACGCGATTTGAATGAATTTGACGCATAAATTTTAGATTGCTAGGCGCGACATCGATTTGCTCAGCTAAAATTTCGCGATTTTTCGCGACATTTGCGGGCAGGTCGCCGACGTGATCCCCTAAATTTAACCCCTCGTACGCGCCATCACTCACTCCACCAAATCGCGTCGTAAAGCCAAGCTTCAAGCGCTCGCTCTCAAAAACTACGTCTAAAATTTCCCGATTCATTTTCGCTAAATTTAACCCGTCAGGCCTAATAAAGGCTCGCGATATGCTGCGACTCGTCCCAGCTGATCTCGCTTTTGCCGTCGTTTTTGGCACCGCGGCAAAACTCCAGCTGCCTAGCTACGTAGCGCGCGAGCAGGTCGCTTTCTACGTTTACGCGGCGTCCCGGCTCAAACTCGCCGAACAAGCTCTCGCGAAAAGTGATCGGGATGATCGTTAGGCGCACGCCGGTCGGCAAAACTTCATTGATCGTAAGACTCACGCCCTCAACTGCGATACTGCCTTTGTTCGCCATCAAAGGCATGACGCTAGAGGGCAAATTTATATAAAAATCAACCCCGTTTTCGCGCCGCTCTATGCGCGCGACCTCGCCGATAGCGTCTACGTGGCCTTGCAGCAGGTGTCCATCCACGCGGTCTGCTAACCGCATCGCAGGCTCGATATGCACGCGTCCGCGCAAATTTTCCGTCGCGATGTGCGCCCTAGTCTCGGCGCTAAGCTCCACGCTAAAGCCGTCTGCGTGCAGCTGCGTCACGCTCAAGCACGCGCCGTTTACCGCGACGCTATCGCCTAAATTTGGGCGGTATGCGGCTTTTAGTCGTAGGGTATTTTGCGAATAGCTCGCAACCTGCGCGATCTCCCTAATCAGTCCGTTAAACATTTTTCGTCCTTAAATTTTGAGCTATTTTATAAAATTTAGCCTCAGAACGGGCTAAATTTGACACCCAAATTTTAACAGCTCGATTCTTGCCGCGGCGTGAATATGCAAAAACCCGCAGAGTAATCACCCGAGGCTTGATCAAAATTTAATACACTTTAAAAATATTTAAGATAAAATAATCACCGAATAATAATCATAAGAAACGATAAACTTGAAAAAATCACGACTAGGCCTACTTGAGACCAATATTTTAGACGTTTTGGACCAAAACGAGCTTGCTAAATTTAACCGCGAGCTCCTAGCCAAAGGCGCCACGATCTACGCAGAATCAATCAAAGTCGTGATAATTAAAAGCGGCTCGGGCAAGCTTTCGTTCTTTGAGGACGGCGAGGAGTTTATCGTCTATCACCTACAAAAAGACAACATCTCGATCGTGGACGACGTGTGCGTGCTAGAGATCCTAGAGGACAGCGAGGTCTACTCGATCGACGCGAGCGATATGGGCGAACTGCTAAAAAACGAGAGATTTGCCAAAGCATACGCCGACACGCTCGTAAATATCTCGCTACTGCAGCGCCAGATCATAAAATCGATACTTTTTGAAAGCGCGAAGGGGCGCATTGCAAACTTTCTCGTCGAGCTCGCCGCCGAGCAAAATTTGATGCAAAACGGCTACCACTACGTCTTTTTACCCTTTTCGCTAAAGGTGCTTTCAAGCTTCGTCGGACTCAAACGCCAAAGCGCAAGCACGGCGTTTAACGAACTAATCAAAGACGACATCATCAGACGCATAACGCCGCATGAGTTTTTGATAGTGAATTATGAAAAGCTGCAAAGCTATACGAACTAAAATTTAAATTCACGCGCCCAGACCTGCACGGCGAAACGCTAAATTTGAGTTTTTAAATTTAGTGTAGTTAAATTTGTAAATTTAGTAAGCCATGGGATAAATATTCCAGACGGATTGTGTGTAGTCTGTCTCTTATACACATCTG
>CALBNA010000175.1 GCA_937896205.1 uncultured Campylobacter sp.
TCTTCGTCGGCAGCGTCAGATGTGTATAAGAGACAGATTTATGGCTTTGTAAGTCGATTTATTTGGGCGGTAGGCATAGGAATTTGATAAAAACGTCTCGTCAAAATATGGATTTAACTCCGAGTATAAAACCCTTTGAACCAACTTATCTTTTATAGAGGATATGCCTATGGGTCTTACTCCGCTACGATTTTCTTTGGGAATGTTTATCTTTCTTAGCGGTTCAGGTGTGTAGGTGCCGTTTATTAATGAACGCATGAGATAGGTTGCGTTTTGGCTAAAATTTTGATCCACGACCTCGTCCGCCGCCGCTTTCGCCCAGGCTTCGTCGAAGTTCTGCCCGTTTAAATTTGCGCTGCTGGAGTAGAGCCAGTCAAATTGCCTCAAAAACTCCTCGTGAGCACACTCTTTCACGACGCGCACGGCTTTGGCGTTCGGATACAAAAACGTCGTTTTCCTCGCGCGGCGCACTAAATTTTTAAATTTAGCTGGCACGCGAGCGAGATTTTTTAGCTCGCTAAATTTCGCTGTGGTTATGAGGCAGGGCTTGTCCGCTGCTCGGCGCTTGAGCGCGTTTATCTCGCGAAAATCCTTACTCAAAAATCCCGCCGTCGTATCAGTCTGCACCAAATAGATCATCTCTCCTCCAAATTTACGCCTTTTTCCTATCTTTAGCCAGCAAAAATATGCACGAGATAATGAGCGTAAAGCCCGCAAAATCAAGAAACACAAACTCCGTCCCCAGCCAAAAATAGGCAAACGCCGCGGCGCTCACCGGCTCGATGCACGCGATCATGCTCGCCCTGCTCGCGCCTATTATCTTTAGCCCCGTCATGTAAAAGCTAGACGCGCATATCGTGCCTAAAATCACCACCGCGACAAGCACCGCAAAGCCGTCCGCATCGCTCACGCCGCCTAGCTGCCAAACCCGCGTGTAAAGCGCAAGCGCACCGCCGCCGATAACCATACCCCAGCCTAAATTTAACGGGACGGGGTATTTTTGATTTAGCTTAGTCGGGATGAGGCTGTAGATCACGACGCCAAGCGCGCTAATCAGGCACCAAACCAGCGCCTCCGCGCTGATAACCAGCGAGCCAAGATCGCCGTGGGTGGCGAGCAGCACGACGCCCAGCACCGCGAAAATGAGCGCGATGAGCTCGACCTTTTTAGGTGCGCGCCGCTGTAAAAAGCAAACGACGGCAAGGATGAGCGCGGGCGCGGAGTACTGGATCACGGTCGCGACGGCGGCGTTTGAGAGCTCGACACCGCAAAAGTACGAATACTGCGTCATCATAAGCCCAAAAAACGCGTAGATGAGCAGCTGCGGCAAAAGCACGCGATCTTTTAGCGGAGCGAGGGCTAGGCGCGGCGAGCGAGCGATGTAATACGCTACCATCGCAAGCCCGGCGAGGCCTAGGCGGTAGGGCACGAGCCAGTCGGCGCTAACGCCCTTTTGCGTGAACAGATACTGCCCGCAAACACTGCTAAATCCCCATAATACGCCGCCAAGAAGCGTGATGAAAACGCCGAAAAATTCGCTCTGAGATCTCATTTGCCGCCTTAAATTTAAAGCCAAAGTATATAGATTTATGCTTAAGCTGGGGTTAAATTTGGGAGAGGGCTGGCGAGGCGAAGCTAAATTTGATTAAGCCGTGTTAAACGATGAAAACTATAAAATTTAAAAACAAAAAGGAGAAAATTTGAGCGAAACGACTTTTGCGATTGTATTTTTCTGCGCTTGCGTGCTGTTTTTATCGGCGGTCGGATACTTTGCTTTCGGCGTTTTGGCGAAATTTTACGCGTTTATCAAATTTACCGTCCGACTTTGCCTGCAAAATCCCAAATTTAGCCTCGCCGTGTTCGCGCCAGCGTACATTTTATCGCTTTACATCGCGCTGGTTTCGCAAAATTTGATTTTTGATTTTACTTGGAGCGCCTCGGCACAGATTTTTGGCGGAGTTGGCGACGAAATGCTGCTATACGCGCTACTTTTTGTGTTTTCGCTGATCGCCAGGCTAGAGGAGCAATATTTTTACGTTTTTTCGTTTCGTTTGGCGCTTTTGGAGCTACTTTGCGGGCTTATCACGGCGATAATTTCAAGGGATCTTTTTAGCATTTATGCCCCGTGCGCAGAGATTTTACTCGTATTTTGCGTATGTTTTGACTTTTTGTGCCTAAGCGCGGCAAAGGCTAATGTAAAGCTGCTAGAAGAGCTAACCGCAAAAAAGGATTTAAGCGAACATGAAAAGCTCGCCAAAGAGGCGCTAGAGCGGCTCTCAAACTCGCCTGATAAAGAAGAAGCGCTAATAAAAGCAAACCTCATCCGCATAAAACTAAAGCAAGTACGCCGCATGGCTTAAATTTATGGTTTAGCCGTTTGAATTTAGCGTTTCGCGCGTTAAATTTGAGCTAAATTTGCGCTCATTTATCGACGAGTACGGTCAAATTTAAACAAGCTTTAACGAGTCGGCTAGCGTTGTCTAAATATCCGTCCGAAAAACGCGACCGTTTGGCGAGCCCTAAGCAAAATGAACGCCAGCAGCTGCCTGCAAATCTGCATAATAAGATACGCCGACACCATCATACCAAAATTTGCAATGCTAAAGCCGATTATCTCATAACGC
>CALBNA010000176.1 GCA_937896205.1 uncultured Campylobacter sp.
TGAAAAAGTACGCGCCAAGTATCGTAAAAGACGTGACGGCGGCGATAGAGGGCTCGGCAAACGAGCCTTGCCTGCTAAAAATAAGTCCGAATTTTATGGATAAGATCGAGGATATCAGTATCGACTACGCCCTAATGCAAAAAAGCTTAAATATCAAAATGGTGCCGCTGGATGCGGGCTGGAGCGATATGGGCAGCTTTGACGAGCTGAGTAAAAAGATAAAAAACGAGGGCGAGTCGCTACAAATCGGCGCGAGCGAAAATTTCATCCTAACTAAAAAACCGACCGCACTAGTAGACGTGCAAAATTTGCTCGTAGTAGACACCAAAGACGCACTTTTGATTGCTAAAAAAGGTAGCTCGCAAAAGGTAAAAGAGGTTTATAAGCACTTTTCAAATTCATTGCCTGAAATTTGCGAAACGCACACGAGCGTATATCGTCCGTGGGGCAGCTATGAGGTGCTGGGCGAGGGTAGCGGCTACAAGATGAAAAAGATCGTGGTTAAGCCCGGCAAAAGGCTGAGTCTGCAAAAGCACTTTAAGCGAAACGAGCACTGGGTCGTCGTCGAGGGCGAGGCGCTAGTAACCATAGATGATAGTGAGATGCAGATAAAACGAAACGAGTCGATATATATAAAAAGCGGGCAGATTCACCGGCTGGAAAATACGGCAAACTCCGATCTCATCGTTATAGAAGTGCAAACGGGCGAGTATCTGGGCGAGGACGATATAGTTCGTATCAGCGACGACTACGATAGAAAGTAGCGGCGGAGCGGATGAAAAAAGCTCTGGTTTGCGACTGGCTGGAAACCTATGCCGGAGCTGAGCGTTGCGTGCAGAGTTTTACGGATATTTGGGATGATTTTGAGGTTTTTAGCCTTGTTGATTACCTTAAATTCGACGATAGACAAAAGATTTTAAATGGCAAATTCGCTCGAACCAGTTTTATTCAAAATTTACCGTTTGCAAAGAGCAAATTTAGGAGCTATCTGCCGCTTTTTCCGCTAGCGATAGAGCAGTTTGATCTGAGCAAATTCGACGTCGTGCTGTCTAGTTCGCACGCCGTGGCAAAGGGCGCTTTGACACATTCAAACCAGCTTCATATAAGCTACGTACACACTCCGATGCGCTACGCTTGGGATATGTATTTTGACTATTTGCGCCAAAACGGACTAGAGCGCGGGCTAAAAGCGGTGCTAGCTAGATATTTTTTACATAAAATTCGCCTGTGGGATATCGCCGTGGCAAACAGAGCCGACGTTTACGTCGCAAATTCAAATTTTATCGCTCGCCGCATACGTAAAATTTACGGCAAAGATGCCGCCGTGATCTACCCGCCTGTCGATACCGCAAATTTTAAATTAAACGAAAATAAAGAGGACTTTTACGTCACGGTTTCAAGGATGGTGCCCTATAAAAAGATCGATTTAATCGTGCGCGCCTTTAACGAAAGCGGCAAAAAGCTAGTCGTAGTGGGTGACGGCGAGCAGATGAATGAGATCAAAAATATCGCCAAAAGCAATGTTGAAATTTTAGGTTTTCAAAGCGCACGTGAGACTGCGGAGCTGATGGGTAAGGCAAAAGCCTTCGTCTTTGCTGCCGTGGAGGATTTTGGTATAGCGCCCGTGGAAGCTCAGGCCTGCGGGACTCCAGTCATCTGCCTGGGTAAGGGCGGCGCGAAAGAGAGCGTGATAGACGGCGTCACGGGCGTTTATTTTAGCGAGCAAAGCGAAGCTAGCCTAAGCGAAGCGCTGATAAAATTTGAAAAAAATAGCGACAAATTTGATCCGCAAGCGATTAGGCAAAATGCGCTAAAATTTTCAAAAGAGCGCTTTGAGCGAGAGATAAAGCGGCTCGTAGAGGATAGCTACGAGAGATTTTTAGAGGGCGAGCTATGAGTCTGCGCTCTAAAATTTTGCTAAAAGCTGTGATTGATTATGCTATTGTTATCGCTAGTGCGCCGATTTGGCTTGCGGTCGTCACCGTTATAGCAGCAGTCATAAAGATAAACGAGCCCGGCGAGAGCGTATTTTTCAAGCAAAAGCGAATAGGGCGCTTCGGCAAGCCGTTTAGCTGCTATAAATTTAGATCTATGCATAAAAATTGGCGTAAAATTTTAGACGATTATCTTGCACAAAATCCCGCAGAGGCCGAGCATTTTGCCAAATTTCACAAATACGAATTTGATCCGCGCATAACAAAAGTCGGCGGGGTTATCAGACGCACTTCGCTTGATGAGTTGCCGCAGCTTTTTAACGTTCTTAGGCTTGAGATGAGCCTGGTCGGACCGCGTCCGTATATGTTTTACGAAAAAAGGCAAATCGGCAAAAACTTAGGTAAGATAACAAGGGTCAGGCCGGGGCTTACCGGACT
>CALBNA010000177.1 GCA_937896205.1 uncultured Campylobacter sp.
ATATTATACAATTTTTTTATAAAATTTAACTTTTAAGCTTAAAGAATATACAATTTATTTTAATTAAATTTTATAAAAGGACAAACGTGAAAATTTTTTCAAAACCATGCGGAGATTATCAAACCAACTGCTACGTAGTATCCAAAAACGGGTGCGAAATTATCATTGATCCAGGTCAAGATTCATATGATTTTGTTGTAAAAAATTCACACGCGCTACTCACTATTTTAAACACTCACGGGCATTCTGATCACGTTCTTGACAATGTTAGCTTAAAAAATTTTTTTAATGTTCCAGTTTACATCCACAAAGACGATAATTTCATGCTTCATGACGATCTTTGGGATGCAGGGCAACAGCCGATGTATGACGCGATTTGTGTCGGCGGAGCAAAATTTGAGGACGTTAAATTTAACATAGAGGACTTTGAGATTGAGTTTATGCACTTTCCGGGGCATACGCCGGGATGCTGTATGGTGCGCGTGGACGACGTTATCTTTAGCGGAGATTTTTTGTTTAGAGGCTCGATCGGACGCTATGATTTTCCGTTTTCAAACGCCGAGGATATGCGCCAAAGCCTACTAAAATGCAAGAATTTACAAGGCGATTTCGTATTGTATCCAGGTCACGGCGACAAAACGACGCTAAAAGCCGAGCGAGCAAATTTGGACTTTTGGATAAATATGATCGGCAGGGAGATGAGATTTTAAGGTCGGATTTGAGCTTTTAAGATTTTCAATAACCGCGCTAAATTTACAAATAAAACGGCAAATTTGACGGCGGATATTTTAGCGTTAAATTTATACAGGTTCCGCCAAAATGCCACCGAAAAAGACGGCGCTAAATTCACCGCGCCGCCCAAATTTCTCATCAAATTTGACCGAGCTTACGCGTTTTGCTTCGCCTCTTCTTTACGTTTTTCTTCGTTTCGTCTTTGTGCGGCTTGTTTTTGCAGGTTCGTTTTGTAAATTTTAAAGATATGATCCTCTAAAATCACAACCTGAAAAGTCCCCTCAAACACCTTTATATCGTTCGTCGTGCCGGTTACTCGCACCTCGCGCTTCTTGCTCTCGTTAAAGTGCGAGCGCGCGTCAAACTCGATCGCTTCGTTTAGCTTTGTCGGAGCGAAAAAATGTATCTTAGCCCCGATAACTACGCTAAAAGTCTCATTGACCGCCGCCATCGCTGCGTAGCTAGCCGCCGAAAAAACAAAACCGCTGTGTATGAGCCCCTCGCTATCGGCAACCATGTCGCTCGTGGCGAAAAAACGCGTTTTGGCACGGTTTGGCTCGAGCTGAGTTACGGCGCCGCTAAGGCCGATTTTTATATTCGGCGAGGTTTTTAGCTCGTTGCGAAACGGATTTTCGTCCTCGGGTAGTACGACCCCGTCGCTACTGTTGTCGTCGTAGATATTTTCGTCCATTTTTCACCTTTTTATACGCTTAGTTTTAGATAGACCCGTTTTGGCGCGGGATAGCCCTCGACCGTGCGCGCCGGGTCAGCAGGATCGAGGAAATCGCCCAAACTCTGGCCCAAGATCCACTCGGTTTTCCGCTGCTCGTGCGCGTCCGTCGGCTTTGTGGCTAAAATTTGCGCGTCTTTAAAATTTGCCCTCTCGCACCAGTTTAAAAGCGCGCTAATAGTCGGCACGAAGTAGATATTCGGTATCTTTGAGTATGTATTTTTAGGACTCAGGGCAAAATCGCCCTGCATATCAAGATACATCGTGTCCAAAAATAGCTCGCCGCCCGCATTTAGCGCGCCTTTTAGCTCTTTTAGCGTACGCACGGGATCGCTTCTGTGATAGAGTACGCCAAGACAAAATAGCGCGTCAAATTTGACGCCGTAGTGCGGCAGATGCTCGACGCCTAGCAGCTCGTACTCTATACCCGAGCGCGCAAACGCATCGATAAATTTAAACTGCAAAAAGCTCATCACTCCGGGATCAAAGCCGATCAGCTTTTTTGGACGCCAGGGCAGCATGCGAAAGAGATAGTAGCCGTTGTTGCAGCCGATATCGCCCACGACCTTGTCCGCTAGATCCATATGCGGCGCGAGTAGGTTAAATTTAACAAAACTCCTCCACTCGCTATCTATCAAGATATCGTCTATCTTAAACGGCCCCTTGCGCCACGAGCGTAAATTTAGCGCCGTTTGCAGCGTCTCTTCGCGCTGGGCGGGGTTTAAATTTGCGTTTATCTCAACCATATCGTCAAATTTGTGCTCAAATTCGCGCCCCTTAAATTTAGCCGCTAGCTCCTCTACCTCCCGCATCAAAGGCGCGTAGGTTTTGCCCGCCAGCTCCCTAGCCTTCGCCGCTCTAGCCGCTTCTAAGCTCATCACTCCGTCCAGTCGATGATGTTTTTAGGGCACTCTTTGTGATAGACGCCCGTCGCGTCGTAGTACTCCTTGCACTCGTTGTAGTACTTCGTCGTCACGCCGCGGTCGTTTAAAAACACGCAACCGCCCAGCATCGTTGCCAGAGCCGAGAAAAATAAAATTTGCGCTAGAGTTTTCATTTGAAAAATTTAGCGTGCTTTTTTTTCATGTATTCTACGACTTCGAGCACCTCGTCCACGCCCTCGGCACCCGAGTTTTCTAGCGCGTCGTCGATGCACTCGATGTAGGTCTCGGCGGCGTCCTCGAGCCTATCTTTTTTCACGCCGGCATAATACAGCATCGCCTCCAGCATCATCGAAAGCTCGTAGCTTAGCTCGTCAACGGTAGGTTCTATTTCTTTCATTTTCTATCCTTGTAAAATCGTTTTTTTAGTTATCAGGTCGGTTATCTGCGCTTTTACGTTTTCATAGCTAAAGCTATCCTTAAAGCCAGCAAAAAGCCCGCCGCTAGCATTCACGTGTCCGCCGCCGCCGACTAAATTTTTAGCCATCAAGCTCACGTCCGCCTTGCCGTTAGCGCGAAAGCTCAGAGTCTTTTTGCTCGTAACGTCGATGAAAAAATCAATATCGGGGTTCGCTACTAAAAAATCATTGCCGATAACGGAAGTATTGCCGATATTATAGGTCAAAATACCGTTAAGATCGTTATATTTTATGCTAAATTTCTCTTTTTCCTCGCTTAGTTTTTTAACGACGAAAGCCGAGATAAGGTTGCTTAGAGTATCGTTTTTATCCTCCTTGAAAAAGTCCTTTTTAAACCCGAAAATCGCCTCGTCAAGCCCGACGTAGTCGTCTCCCGCGTCAAAAAACTCCCGCGCTCGTTTGATTAGATAAAAAAGATAGCGCGAATTTTCAGCCTCAAACATCGCTTTATTTATCTCTTTTGCGTTTGCGACGAGTCCGAGTCCGACCTTGCCCATTTCAAAATTTACGTCGTCTTTTAGCCAGATATCGACCGCATTTACGACGTCGCTAAAGTGTTTTAGGCTCGCATCTACGCCGTAAATTTTAGCGAAAAAATCATGCGTGATCTTGGTCGCGCACCTTGAGCTATCTAAAAAATACCAGCTAAATTTGCTCGCGCACTCTGCACCGCTTTGGTGGTGATCGAGGAGCAAAATTTTAGCGTTTTTATTTGCGAGCGCTTTTTCGTAGGCTTCGCACTGCTCCACGGTCAAATTTAGATCGGTTATCAGGATGAGAGCTTTTTCGTCGTTTTTAGCCGCTTCGCCCTCGCCGTGATTTTCGGACGCATTTTGCGAGTTACCGTTTTGCTCGCCGCTTAAATTTGACGCCGCCGAGGCTGCGTTTTTATCAGAAATTTGAGCCAAAATTTGATCAAATTTCTCGTCGATCTCCTTGCCGTAGTTTGAGTTATAAAATTTAACGTTTTTAAAATAGTGATTCGTTATTACCTGCGCGCCGTATCCGTCCAGATCGGTGTGCGAGAGGTGATAAATTTTCATCGTTTTCCTTTATAAATTTTCTATTTCTATGACGCCAATCGTTTCAAATGGCGTATTTGCCGAGATCTCAGCAAAGCTTAGCACCACGATGTCGATGGCAAAATTTGCGCAGATATTTGCTATAAATTTTCTTAGACTTGGCTCCACACAAAGCACCATTTCACCGTGCTGACTCATCGGACGTTTCTCTTTTTCATGCCTTAGAGCCTGAACGATCGATGAAGTTTGAGCCACATTTATCATCAGGTGATACGCGCCGTCTTTATACTGCACGGCGTCGATCAGCTTTTGCTGCGCGGCTGGCTCCATCACGTAAAAATTTAACCGCCCGCCCTCATCGACGTAAAGCGAAGTGATAGCGCGAGCAAGTGCGGTGCGGACATGCTCGACTATCATATCGAGGTTTTTGCTAACCTCGGCGATGTCGCTTAGCGCCTCTAGGATGCTTAGCATATCTTTTATCGGGATATGGTCTTTTAGTAGCGCCTTTAGCACCTTTTGGATCACTCCGATAGGCGCTATGCGCAGCGTATCCTCGACGATGACCGGGTATTCTGATTTTAGCTTATCAAGCAAATTTTGCGTCTCTTGACGGGTTAGGAGCTCGGCGGCGTTTTGTTTTATCAGCTCGCTCATGTGCGTGGAAATGACGCTGGCGGGATCTACGATCGTGTAGCCGCTTAGTATCGCATCCTCCTTCACGCTCGCATCGATCCATAAGGCGTCTAGGCCAAACGCCGGCTCTTTAGTCGGGATGCCCTCTATGTTGTCGCTAACCAGTCCGCTATCCATAGCTAGAAATTTATCCGCGTAAATTTCGCCCTGTCCGATCACGACGCCTTTTAGCTTAAAGCGGTATTCATTGGGCGGTAGTTGGAGATTGTCGCGGATACGAATCTTTGGCATCAAAAAGCCAAGCTGTGCCGCGATATTTCGGCGCATCGCTCGTATGCGCTCGATGAGATCGGTCTCGGCGATCTTTAGCAGGCCGTAACCTAGATCAAGCTCTAAAATTTCAAGCTTTAAGATATCATTTATCTTAGCTTCCTCTTCGCGGGCGATCTCTTCTTCGCTTTTTTTAGGAGGTTTTGGTGCGGTCTGCCCCTCTTCTTCGCCTTGGGTAGAGCTTGCGCTTTGAGCCTTGGAGGTCAAATTTATCTTGCCCTCTTTTACCTCTTTCATTATATAGCCCATACTTAAAAATAGAAGCGAGATAAAGCCCAGAGATAGCGTCGGTAGCCCCGGAACTAGAGCAAAGATAAATAGTATAAAGCCGACTATCAAAAGCGTTTTGTATTCGCCCAGCAGCTGCGTTAGCGAGCCTTCGGCGAAATTTTCATCGTCCTTGCTAGCGCGCGTGATGATGATCGCCGTAGCCGTCGACGTGATGAGGCCCGGGATCTGGCTCACTAGACCGTCGCCGATCGTTAGGATCGTGTAGTTTTGCGCCGAGGTAGCCATATCTAGGCCGTACTGAAACGAGCCGATGAGAAAGCCGCCGACGATGTTTATGATCGTGATGATGATGCCAGCGACTGCGTCGCCTTTTATAAATTTAGACGAACCGTCCATCGCTCCGTAGAAATTTGCCTCGCCGATGATGGCTTCACGGCGCTCTCTGGCTGTCTTTTCGTCGATCAGACCGGCGTTTAGATCAGCATCTATCGCCATTTGCTTACCAGGCATCGCATCTAGCGTAAATCTCGCCTGCACCTCGCTCACGCGCGTCGAACCCTTCGTAACGACCATAAAATTTATAAGAACTAGGATCGTAAAGACGATCACGCCTATGACGTAGTTGCCGCCCACGACGAACTGCCCAAAGCTTGAGATGATCTCACTCACGGCATCTGGACCGTTGTGTCCTTCGCTTAAAATCATGCGCGTAGTGGCGATGTTTAGCGAGAGTCTAAAAAGCGTGATAATGAGAATAAGCGTCGGAAAGGTACTAAGATCGGTGGGCTTTGGCACGTAAACGGCGATCAGGATGATGAGTACCGAGATAGAGATGGAAAGCGCAAGAAAAAAGTCCAAAACCGCGCTAGGAAGCGGCACGATAATGATCGCTAGGATGGCGATTATGACGCCGACGATCGTGAGCCCCTTAAACCTTATGATAGGCTCTAAAAACGGTGCGACCAGGGTTAGGATATTGCGCTTTTGTTTTGCCAAAATTTACTTCTTGATTATATTTGCTAACGTAATTGTATCTAAAAAATCGTCGATTTTAGACTGAAGCGCGCTAAACATCGGCCAAATTTGACATATTCCGCCCTTACTAGATGAGCAACCATCGGCCGAGATCGAGCACTCAAATACCGCCATTTTGCGCTTTTCGGCGCTTTCTATTATCCTTTTTATGCTGATTTCTTCAGGCTTTTGCGCGAGCATAAATCCGCCGTTTGCGCCCTTAAACGAAACCAAAATTCCCTCTCTAGCCAAATTTTGCAAAATTTTAGCTAAAAAGCTTTTTGATATCTTAAGCTCGCCCGACATCGTATCGA
>CALBNA010000178.1 GCA_937896205.1 uncultured Campylobacter sp.
GGTCTCATAAGCCGGAGGTCGGGAGTTCAAGTCTCCCCCGTGACACCAAATAGCTCTAAAATACGGGTTTTCTACGATTTTATATCGCGTTTTCCTTTCATAAAATATAGCTTAAAGTTTGTAGCAAATTTAAATTTATGTAATAAAAATTTAAGCTGATTGTAATTCCGGCACGTTTTTATAAAAAATAGTAAAAAATATTATTCTCCCGCAAATATCACTAGCATTAAAAAATAAGAATAGTGTTGTTAAGTTTTAAGATCACAAATTTAAAATGCACTTTTTCAGATTTTAAAAATTAACCTCTGCTCAAGCGATAAAAACGCGCTGTTCGCAATGGCTAGTATATAATAAAATATTTTACAAATAGCTATTTAAGCATTATTGATATATACTCTTGTTTTTATTTTAAAATCAAGGGAGAATAATGAGACTTAGCACTTTTGCTTCAGTCGCTGTTTTAGCTACTTTTGCCGTTGCAGACACAAAGACGGACGGCTACTCGGTTATGCTTCCAAGCGTAGAAGTAGAAGGCATTTCCGAGCAAGACAACCTTAAAGGCTACGTCGCCTACGATAGCGCAGAAGTAAACAGAAACGGACTTAGCAATAAGCAAACGCCTCAAACCGTCGAAACTATCGATATCCAAAAAAATCGCAACTACGGCACGAACGATCTTTCAAGCATCCTCGAAGGAAACGCAGGCATTGACGCGGGCTACGATATGCGCGGCGAGAGTATCAAAATAAGAGGCTTTAGCGTAGATGGCGGAGATATATACAGAGACGGCGTGAGAGACTCGGGCCAGATCAGACGTAGCACCGCAAACGTCGAGCGCGTCGAGATTTTAAAAGGACCCGCTTCTATCCTATACGGCAGGAGCGACGGCGGTGCAGTCGTAAATTTAGTAAGCAAAAAGGCAAATTTTACCCCTGTTTATAAGGTCTCGGGCAGATACGGCAGCTGGAGCAGATGGGGGCTTGGTGCAGATGTAAACCACGCGGTAAATAATCAACTAGCCGTACGCCTAACTACCGACGGCGAGCGCGGTAAATCGTGGCGCGAAGGCATAAAATATAAAAATTTTATGATAAGTCCTAGCGTAATCGTAACAAACCAAAGCGGCGACGTAAGCTTTGAAGCGCAGTATACGTACGACAACGCCTGGAGAGTACCCGATAGAACTCCGACCAAGGCCGTCTACGACAAGCTAGGTATCGACTACAAAAAGGGCTTTTCTCACGAGGGCGACTTCGTGGAGGATAGACTGCACTTTTTCCGTACGGAGTTAGATGCCGAGCTAGCAAAAGAGCTAAATTTAAAATGGGTTTTTGGATACAGAAAAGCTAGCCAAAATTTCGACCACTTTTTTGCGGGCAGTATCGTTAGCGGCAACAGACTAAGACAAAACTACGCAAAGCAAGAGACTGATAATGAAACTGTCTCAAACGCTTTTACGCTTACCAAAGAGCTAAATTTCGAGAGATTTAAGCACAACATCGCAGTCGGCTACGATAACAGCGTCGAAACTCGCCATCCAAGGCTCTGGTATAGCAGAACCCATACGCAAAATATCGACCCATACGCATCTAGGGGTAGCTGGACGTCAAACAGAAACGTCCCGTTTACGACCGATAACAAACACCGCGCGATCAATCACGGCGTGTTTTTCGAGGATTTAATCAGTCTTGACGATACGTATAGGTTGATGCTTGGCGGTAGGTTTGATTTTTACAAATTTAAAACCAGAAATATAAGAGGCCAAACAAACAGCTACACCGGCGACTCGTTTAGCCCGAGGATCGGCTTTTTATGGGACTTTGCGACCGATCACACCGCTTATATCTCGTATTCTCAGAGCTTTGCGCCCTACGGCGGTAGAGGCAATATCGGCATCAGCACCGAAGATACGTCAAAACTTGATCTAAAACCGCAAAACAACGTCCAGTACGAAATCGGACTAAAAAGCACTTGGGCGGATAATAAATTTAGCTCAAACATCGCGGTATTTCAGATCGAACATAAAAATATCCGCTATCAGCCGGACCCTACAAACGACCCATATACTTGGGCGGTACGCGGAAAAGAGCGTAGCCGAGGCATCGAGCTAAACGTGCTAGGGCAAATTTATGAGAATTTATACCTACGCAGCTCGCTTGGCTACACGAACGCTAAGGTTACTAAAGACAACTCAAACCCGCTAAACGAAGGGCTTAATCTAAATGAAACCACGCGCTGGCAAGGCAACGTATTTTTACGCTACGTAAACGCCGACAAATGGTACGTAGAAAGCGGCGTTACCGGCTACTCCAAACGCTACTCCTACTCTACTAGCGGCGGTAGGATCCAAGAACAACACTTACCGGGCTTTGCCAGAGTGGACGTGAGCGCCGGATATAGCTTCACCGAGCATGCGCAAATGACGCTAGCGATAAATAATCTCTTTGATAAAAAATACTGGCGCTCAAGCTCGAGGCTAGGCGACGAGAGATCGTTTATGGTGAATTTTCACTATAATTTTTAATTAAAACGTAAAAGTGATAGGTTATCCTATCGCTTTTTACTGATTTTAAAACCGCTTCATCCATCGCGCCTCAAAAGTTAAAAACTTAATGCCAATGACTTGGCTTTGACTGCGGGATGGATAGAATTTCAAATTTAACATACCTTATAAGCTTTAAAAATTGCCTCAAACCCATCTTATTAAATTGGCCATCTCGTCTTTGGCGGCAAATTCTATCTGTATACGATAATTAATATTAAATTTATTCCATATTAGTTATTATTCGCGAAGAAAGATTGATAACTTAAATCAATCTTAAGTATTCTAAAGGATTTTATATGATTGTTTTAAAAAATAAAGCTTTTGCGCCTATCGTTTCTCTAGTATGCGCAATAAATTTACAAGCCGCAGATAATATAAATTTAGAAGAGGTCGTAGTCACGGCTAGCGGTTTTTCGCAAAGTATTAAAAACGCACCCGCCAGCATATCAATAATAAAAAATGACGATCTAGCAAAAGATAGCTTCACCTCGCTTCACTCTATCGCCTCAAAAGCTCCGGGAGTTAGCGTTATAGGCGGCGAGGACGGACCTGCCAGCGGTATCTCGATCCGAGGCATGGAACGTTCGCAAACGCTAGTTCTCATAGACGGCAAAAGAGTAAATTCAAGCGCAGCCAATCCAAAAGGCGGTGCCGGCGATATGAACTCAAATTTTATCCCGCCGGTTGAGGCGATAGAACGCATCGAGATCATCAGAGGACCGATGAGCTCGCTTTACGGTAGCGATGCGGTGGGCGGAGTCATAAATATCATCACGAAGAAAAACTTCGATAAATTTAGCGGCTCCGTGAGTATATCCGGTACCGCGCAGGCTCATAACGGCATCGGCTCGCAGCGCCAAGCGGACTTTTATCTTAACTTCCCGCTTCTTAACAAATACCTCGGCCTTCAGCTTTGGGGCTACAAAAAATTACGCGACGAGGATAGCTATCCGGGCGGCTATCAAGAAAGCGATAAGAAAAACTTTAGCGCCAAACTATGGATCACGCCGGATGAATACAATAAATTTTATCTCCTAGCCTCCCAAGAACGCCACGAATACTCAAGGACCGTCGGCAAGACGGCAACCGTAAGGACAAACAGGCTACTAAATAGCTACGACTACAAAAAAGATAGCTACGGAGTAGGATACCTGGGAAATTTTGAAAATTTAAATGCCGACGTAAGTTACATTTACGATCAGACGAAGCGAACGAGCCTCTTTGATAGCTTAACGCCGGCTGATGTCAAGAACCACAACTTTAACTCCAAATTTAGCACCTTCCTAGATTCGCATACGCTAACATTCGGCTATGATTTCAGCAAGCAGACGGTTAAAACCACATTTATCGTATCAAATTCGAGCAGAAGTGTGCTGCGAAATCCGAAAGCCTACTCCATGAAAGAGCATGCGGCATTTTTAGAAGACGAATGGGAGATTTTAGACGACAAGCTTTATTTGACGCTGGGCGGTCGCTTCACTCATAACGAATTTTTCGACGATCATCTCTCGCCGCGTGCATATTTAGTTTACAATCTAACCGACAACTGGACGCTAAAAGGCGGCGTAGCGACAGGATATAAGACGCCGAACGTCAATCAGATCTCGCCGGAAGTCGGCACCATACAAGGCGGCTGGAGGATCGTAGACTTTGGTAACGCAGACCTAAAACCTGAAAAGAGCCTAACTTATGAAATCGGCGCTTACTACGATAGCGGCGACGATTTTAGAGGTTCGGTTACTCTATTTAGAAACGAGTTTAAAGATAAAATCCTAGATACCGACGGCAGCAGCATAAACCGTATTCCGGCATTTGGCTCGTGCGCTACGGCTCCGCACGTAAACTGCCCGGGCTGGGGAACTTACTTTAACATCGACGGTGCAGACGTCTGGGGCATCGAGCTTAGTGCAGACTACGACATACTAAAAAATCTAAATTTGCGCGGCAACTACACATACAATAACTCCAAAATCAAAACCGGCGATCCGACGATCAATACCCCAAACGGTCCGGTTAAATTTAGCCAGACCAATCTTAGCCGACTAGACGGCAAATCTCTGACCGCAACGCCCGAACACGCGGCAAATTTGACGCTTACGTATAAGCCTATCGCAAGCGTGAGTACCTTTGCCGGGGCAAACTACGAGAGCGAGCTAACCAGCGTCAAATTCGGCCCCGGCAATAAAGTAAGCGAAAACGACAAAAAGCTTTTTACCGTCAATTTGGGTGCTAGCTGGGAAGTAAATAAAAATTTAAGCCTAAATTTGACCGCCTATAATATCTTTGATAATATCCGCTACGACGAGGGAATGGCCGATGACGGCAACTACTACTGGTATCCTGAAGAGGGCAGGAGATTTTGGTTTAAGGTAAGCGCGAAGTGGTAAGGATTGTTAAATTATTTTTGGGAGCTTTGATTATGATTAGTATAGCCAGCGCAAAGCCTACTCAATACATAGAGCCGATAGATGAAAGCGTTTATCGGCTTTTTGATGTCAAATACTCCATACTAGAAAGCGCGGACGGAGAAATATATAAAATTTTTCAAGCCGTGCCGAAAAACCGCAACGTTTATCCAAAAGCGATTTTTATGCTCGATGCGAATGCGCAATTTTCCGTGTTGCTTAATTTATTTAAAGATTTTACTTCAAACGACAATGTACCGCTTATCATAGGCGTCGGATACGATACGCCGCTAGCTTACGATACCGCAAGGCGAACAAAGGACCTAACGCCGCTGGCGCAAGGCGGTGAATACGAACAAGGCGGCAATGCGGACAAATTTTATAAATTTATAAAAGAGAGGCTAATGCCGTTTGTAGACAAGGAATACGATATAAAAAATAGCGAAAAAATATTTTACGGCCACTCTTTTGGCGGACTATTTTTAGTTTATTCGCTTTTACAAAACGACGGTATATTTGATGAGTTTTTTATAGCCTCTCCGTCTCTTTGGTGGGGAGATTCAAAAATTATAAAGGACGCCGTAGATAACGACGGCAAACTAAAAATTAGATTAAAGGCGAGTTTTATAAGACTTAGCGTAGGAGAATTAGAAAAAAGAGCGGGCAAAACGGACAAAGAAAATATACTAAAGGCTGCAGATTTAGCTGAAATCCTAAAAAAGTCGGGCGTCAAATACGAATTTAAAATCCTGTCTCTTATACACATCTCCGAGCCCACGAGACCG
>CALBNA010000179.1 GCA_937896205.1 uncultured Campylobacter sp.
ACAGATAGTCTGCTACAGGGCGAAAATTTCAAACTCATTCAAAGACACTCAAAAGACGAGCCGTTACTTGCCGTTAGGGTTGTAAGCGTACGTGCTTGAAATAGCTCGCAACCTCACCACCGCCTTTTTGATATGCTCTATCGCATAGTCGATCTCTTCTTCGGTGTTAAATCTCGATAGCGATAGCCTTAGCGCCGTGTGCGCCAGATCGCTACTAGCGCCGATGGCTTCCATTATCGGGTTGCTCTCTAGAGTCTCGGACGCGCACGCCGAGCCCGTAGATGCCGCGATACCGGCCTGATTTAGATCCCATAGCATCGCCTCGCCCTCGACGCCTTTGACGGCGGCTAGGATGGTGTTTGGCAGCCTATGAGCGCGGTCTCCTACGACCGAGACGTCGGGTAGCTGTAGTAGAGCGTCCTCGAGCTTGTCGCGTAGGCGTCTAACGTGCAAATTTTCAAACTCGATTAGTTTGTTGCTATTTTCCAGCGCTTGCGCCATGCCGACGATGCCCGCGACATCGAGCGTTCCGCTGCGTCTGCCGCCCATATGCTCGCCGCCGTGAAGCAGACTAGTTAGCTTTTGCGAGTCCTTGATATATAGGCCGCCTACGCCCTTTGGTCCGTGAAATTTATGCGCCGAAAAGCTCATAAAGTCCATGCCCATCTCGCGCACGTTTATTTTGATCTTGCCGACGGTTTGCGTCGCGTCGGTGTGAAACAGCGCGCCGTGCTCGTGAGCGATCGCCGCGCACTCTTTTATTGGGAAAATCGTGCCCGTTTCGTTATTTGCCCACATAATGCTAACGAGCGCGGTCTTGTCGTCGATGAGCTTTCTTAGGTCGTTTGGATCGAGTAGGCCGTTTTCATTTACGGGCACTCGGCTCACGCGCACGCCGTATTTTTTGAGAAACTCGAACGTCGCCGCAATCGCCGGATGTTCGACGGCGCTGATTACGACGTGATCCTTTTCTTTATTTAATATATGATCGAAAAATACGCCTTTAGCCACCCAGTTATTGCTCTCGGTGGCGCAGCTTGTTACCACGATATCGTCGCTATCGCTCGCATTTATGCCGGCATAGAGCTGATCCATCGCGCGGCGAAGCGCAGGGTGCGTCTCGGAGCCGAATCTATGAAGCGAGTTTGGATTGCCGTATTTTTCGCAGAAAAATGGCTTCATAAGCTCGAAAGCTTCGGGATCGACCATCGTCGTGGCATTGTTGTCTAGATATACTCTCACGCTTGACCTTTATCAATTAGGATATATTTTATCCCTTTTATTTTCGCGACGATAATATAACAAATTTTATAAATTTTTGATTAAAATTTTAGCTTAGTTTTTTCAAATTTAAGCGTTTTTTGATAGAGTTTATATA
>CALBNA010000180.1 GCA_937896205.1 uncultured Campylobacter sp.
CACTCGTCCGTCGCGCCGTCAAATTTGTTTCGCACCCGCCTAAAGCTAAAATTTACCGTAGTTTGCTAAAATCATAATTTTAAATTTAAGGAGAAAAATGCTAGGCGATTTTATAAATTTTATCGTCCAAACCGTCGGCGAGTGGGGATATGCGGGCATATTTTTGATGATGTTTTTAGAGAGTTCGTTTTTCCCATTTCCAAGCGAAGTGGCGATGATCCCGGCGGGATATCTAGCGCATCAGGGACAGATGAGCCTAGTTCTAGCGTGGTGTGCGGGTACGGCTGGCAGCCTTGCAGGAGCCGTGTTTAACTACTATCTATGCTACTTTTTCGGGCGCGAACTCGTGCTAAAATACGGCAAATACGTCGGCATAACGAAGGTAAAAATGCGAAAATTCGAGGCCTTTTTCAAGAGGCACGGCGAGATTTCGACCTTTAACTGCCGTTTGATACCGGGAATCCGCCAGTACATCAGCCTGCCGGCGGGCCTTGCCAAGATGAACCTTTTTAAATTTAGCCTCTACACGACGCTTGGTGCGGGTATCTGGGTCGCCATACTGCTAGCAGTGGGCTGGTATCTAGGCAAAAACTACGATAAAGATTCTTTTAGCCACATCGTGGTCGCCCTACTCGCCGCCGTCGGCCTGCTCACTGCGCTTTATATTTTTTACGTAAAACGCCTAAGTAAAAAATCAAAAATCGGCGCAAAAGAGCTAGAATAAACCGCAAAATAAGCTAACAAACAAAGCCGAATTTTAAATTTGGCTTTGCTCTGCGGGTTTACTTTATTAAATTTAACCGGCGGTTTTCGCGAGCGCATACATGTTACCTCCGCCTGCGGGTTTTACTTTGTCAAATTTAACCGCAAGCCATCGCCGCGCCAAAAAGTATCCGGAGTTTTACTAAAATTTAACTTCGCCGCTACCAATCAAAAGTAGCAGAGCGGTTTTCTATCCCTTAAATTTACAAAAAGTAGCGTTTTTAGAGACTATATAAATGATTTATGCGTTTAAATTTTACGCCTTAAGGCAATAAATTTGATTACTTTTAAAGCTTCTTTAGTGAAATTGAAAAATGAAAATTTGGCCCTTTTTACGTCTTTGTTTTTCAAATAATACCCGCGCAAATCAAGCGCTAAAAGCGTGATAAGGGAGGGAAACATGTAGATATTTATGGCGATAAGCACGATGCGAAGCGTAACGGTATCTTTTAAAATAGCTTGTAAATTTAGGCTATTTTCGATACTGATATAATAAGCGCCGATCACTGCAAAAAGCGCGGCGATACGTAAAATTTTAGATACGATTTCGTTACCTAGTTTTGAAATATTTTCACTCACGGCTAGCGACAAAAATAACCAGCAAAATATCCAAACTAGCGCAAAAACGGCGTCTAAAAGCAAATTTTCGTCATAACGCTCGCGTACGACGATAGCAAAAACGGGCGAGAAAATCAGACTTAAGACGAACCAAAAAAGCGAACGAAATGCAAGCAGGACGAAACACGCGTAGATACAAGCGCTAGCGGCAAGCAAAAGCCACTCAACCCTAAAAACGAGCGCGAGCCCGTAAACACCGACGCAAAGCGTAAAAAGGCCGCAAAAGAGCGAATAATAGCCCTCAAGCAGCCTAGTAGCTTTTAAATTTATGTTTTCAAAAAAGTTTAACACGCGCAGTCTATGAGATCTTCTTTTGCTTCGGGCGAAACACCTTCATCACGCTCTCATC
>CALBNA010000181.1 GCA_937896205.1 uncultured Campylobacter sp.
AGCCTATCTGGTCAAATTTTAACGAAATCCGCAAAAAGCACTCGCGAGACAAGCCGTAGCAAGGCAAATTTACAGCCTTACTATCTGCGCTCCAAATCCCCCCTGCCCCGCCGGCGCGTCAAAAAACTCCTTCACGCTCGGATGTTCGCGCAAGAAGTTTTTGACCGCGTAGGCGAGCTTGCCCGTGCCGATGCCGTGATACACCTGCACCTCGTCAAAGCCCATCACTAGGCTATCTGAGATAAATTTATCCAGTTTTTGCACCGCTTCGTCCGCGCGCAAGCCGTGTAGATCGAGCGTGACGCTAGCGTTTTGCGGCTTTTGTACGCTTAGATTTATGCCCGATTTCTTAGGCGGGGCGGGCGTTTCGCCGCTGATTTTTAGCTGATTTATCGGTACGCGCATGCTCACGTTGTCGGTTTGTATCACGGCGTCGTTTTTGCCCAGACTTGCGACGACGCCTTTGATCTTGCCGTATTTCACGCGGTCGCCGACTTTTAGCTGGGGCGGGGCGGAGATTTCTGGTTTTTGCACGGCGCGTTTGGCCTCGTTTGCGCGGTTTAGGGCGCGCTGTTTTTCCTTAGTATCATCTAAATTTATCGCGCGTCTAGCCTCGTTTATAGCCTTAAAATATTCCCGCTCTAGCCGCGTTATAACCTCGTGTTGCTCGGCCTCGGCGCGCTCTTTTTGCTCTTTTAAATTTTCGATTAGGAAGTCTAGCTTTTGCTCTTTTTTCTCGGCGCTTTCGAGCTTTTCTTTGAGCTGCACCTCTAAATTTAACGTCTTTGTGATGATTTCGTTTAAATTTTCCTTGTCTTCGCCGTAGATTTTCTTCGCCTGCGCGACCAAATTTGCCGCGATGCCGTATCTAGCCGCAGTCTCAAAGGCGTATGATTTGCCGATCGTACCCTTTAAAAACTCAAATTTAGGCCGCGAGTTTTCCTCGTCGTATAGCGCCGCGACGAGCTCTACGTCGGGGTTTTTAGCTAGCAGCATAGCAAGGCGCTTGTGGTGGGTGGTAATGATCATCTTGATATCCTGACTCATCAGCCGCTCGATCATCACGCCATACAGGCTCGCCGCCTCCTCAAAATCCGTTCCGAGCTCAATCTCATCGACTCCGATGAGCAGATTTTTCTTCGTAAAAAGCTTGGAAAAATGCACCATACGCCCGGCAAAAGTCGAGATGTCGTTTTTCACGTTTTGCGGATCCTCGATGATGGCGTCAAATTCCTTGAAATTTCCGATCTGCGATTTTTGCGCGTTTATGCGCATCGGCAGTAGGTATTTAGCTAAAAAGGCCGCAGCTATCAGCGATTTTAGAAGCATCGATTTGCCGCCTGCGTTTACGCCCGTGATTAGCAGTACCTTTTTACTAAAGTCGATGCTGATGCTTTTTGGATTTTTTAGCGCAGGATGGGCGAAATTTGCAAGTTTTAAATTTGACCCGCCGCTTGGTAGCACAAACTCAAAATCCGCGCTTTTAGCGGTAAAAACTCGCGCGCAGTAGGCGTCAAATACATCAAACGCGCCGTTTATAAATTTTAAAAACAGGAGGCCCTTGTGCATGGCGGAGCTAAAAATTTTGCAGTGTTCATAGACGATTTCCTCTTTTTTATCCAGCAGCTCGCTTTGCTCTTTTTTGAGCTTTTGGATGTTTTCGGGCGCGACGTAGAAGTATCCGCCAGAACTTCTAGCCACGACCGTGCCCTTTAGCACGTGGTTAAACCCGCCTCGCACGAGCAGCGCCTCGACGGAGCTGATGTAGTGTACCTGCGTATCGACGAGGTATGGCGTGATGGATTTTGAGTAGATGAGACGGCGCAGATCGGCGTCTATTTGTGCTCTTTTGGCACTAAAGGCATCCCTGATACCGCCCAGGCGCTCGTCCACTTCGTCTTTTAGCTCGCCGTTTTTATCAAATGAGTTTGCGAGCTTTAACATCGGCTGCGGGATCTCTATTTTAGCGAGCCACTCGCCTAGTTTGCCCTCAAATTTTAGCGTTTTTAGGTAGGTAAAGTAGCTAATAATCTTAGCAAACTCAAAAATCTCGCTCACGTGCAGCGTGGCTTGTTTGCTAAGGCGAATGAGCGCGTCGTCTAGGTTTTGAGCTGGCGAGGGCGGATCAAACTGCTTTTGCGAGAGTTCTAAAATTTTTTCATAATGCAGCCTGCTATCGCCCGCCATAAAAAGCGGCTTTGGGCGCGCTAAAAAGGAGTTAAACCGCTCCATGTAGCCTTGCAGGTCTAAAATTTTTATAAGCCGCTCAAAGCCTTCTGCGTTTATAAATTCTTTTTGCTCTCGGTGCGCCACGGTGTCTGAAATATCGCCGTTTCTTTGCTCGCGCGAGACGTTATTTTCCAGCCTACCAGCCTCCCAAACGCCGCCTTGGGTCAAATTTTGATTATCTTTAAAATTTCGCAATTATTCGCCTTTAAATTCGCAACCATCAAGCGCGATCTTGACGCTATTTAGCTCCTTTGCCGCGCGTTTTGCGACGAAAGAGGACGTACCGAACTCATAGTTAAATTTAGTATTATTTACGTCGAAATTCCCGCATTTTAGGGTTTTACCTTGGTTAAAAAGCGCGACTAGCTCCAGCCTTTTGCCCTGCTCGCTTTCCAGCCTGGTCTCGTAAAAATACAGCGCCGCCACGACAAAAATAACCGAAAAAGTGATGATAAATTTCGCCTTTTTACTTAGCTTCTCGTCGCTCACGCTAAATATCGCGATCGCGGCAAGCACGCCTAAAAGTACGATTATGACCCTCATGCGTCGCCTCGCAGCTGATATGTGATATCGCCCGCGCCAAATCCTATAACTAGCCCATCATCAAGCAGGTTTTTAACGCCAAATTCGTCCGTAAAGACTATCCCATCGCCCTCGCGCGCTACTTTTTGCGTCATCACGGGGTTGTAGCGTTTAAACTCCTCTTTTAAATTTATATCTATCGGCGTCTCGCCCGCGGCGTAAACAGGCAGGATAACTAGCTCGTCTATGCCCTCAAAGCACTCCTTAAAGCCCTGCAAATTTGCGCTTAAGCGCGTAAATCTGTGCGGCTGAAAGATCGCCGTGATCTTGGTGATGCCTAGTAGTTTGGCGTACTCAAAGACCGACTTTAGAGTGGCCTTGATCTCGGTCGGATGGTGCGCATAGTCGTCTATAAGTACGAATTTTCGGCTGGCGGTTAGGATATCAAAGCGTTTTTTGATACCTTTAAAATTTAGCAAATTTTGCCTGATTTGCGCGAGAGACGTTTCATTTAGCGCGGCTAAGATCGCAAGAGAGGCGTCCACGGCGATATGCTCGCCCATACCTAGCACCTCAAATTTGCCTAAATTTTTAAGATTAAACGCGGTATAAGGCACGAAATCTCGTACGATCATACTAAGCTCGGTGATATCGGTGCTCGGATAAAGGCGCACGGCATCAAGCTTTAGCGTACCTAAAAACTCGTCCTCGGCGTTTATCACGCGCACCTTGGCTCGCTCCAAAAAGCCTCGATACGCCGCGTGAAATTTCTCCAAATCATAGCCGTAGTGCTCCATGTGCTCGGGCTCGGCGTTGGTCACGACGGCTAGATACGGGTTTGAGTTAAGAAAGCTGCTATCGCTCTCGTCGGCTTCGAAAATGACGTTGTCGCAGGGTTCGTATTTCATATTTGAGCCAAACTGCTTAGCTATCGCGCCGATGATGACCGAGCCCTCCACGAGGCTAGAGAGCATCGCCGAGGTCGTGCTTTTGCCGTGCGCGCCCGCTACCGAAAACACGCGCTTGCCCTCAAGCACCATCGGCAGCGCCTCTTTGCGCGATAGGCACTGCAATCCTTTGTTGCGCGCTTCGACAAGCTCGATGTTATCGGGCTTTATCGCGGCTGAGTAGATGACGAAGTCCTGATCCTTGATCGCGGCTTTGCTGTGCGGCGTGATGACGTCGATACCCTGTGCGGCCAGCTCGCGCGTAGTCGGGCTTTCTTTGATATCGCTACCGCTGATGATGAAGCCCTTTTCGTGCAAAAATCGCGCGATCGCAGAGATGCCTATGCCGCCGATACCGATGAAATGGACCTTTTTACGCTCGATTTTAAAATTTTTTTGACTTGAATTTTCCATTGATTTTTCCTTAAATTTATTAGGCCGATTTTAGCGAAAATGAAATTT
>CALBNA010000182.1 GCA_937896205.1 uncultured Campylobacter sp.
TATGTTTATACTAACGAAAATTACGGTAATATTACGCGCTAATACGGCAAAATAAAGGAGAAAAAATGAAAAAATTACTAGTTTTGGCTGGCGTTTGCGCCTTGGCTTTAAATTTGAGCGCGCGCGACGATGTGCAGCACTTTTCGATCGAGGAGGCGTTAAACTCGCCAAAGGCTAAAGAGGTGCTAAATCCAAACATCAAGCTAAGCTTTGGTTCGGGTACGAAAGGCGGCATCATTAAAAGCGGTCTAATGGCGAACAAAAAAACCAATGCCTTTAACAAAAGCGACAAAGAGGCATGCGAGTGGGCGTTTTTATCGGCGGTAAAAACCTTCCAAGAGCGTGCGGTGCAAGAAGGCGGCACTAGAGTGGTAAATTTAACCGGCTACTACAAAAAACAACCTTTTGACTCCAAAACTCAGTTTCAGTGCGGCGCGGGCGCTTTGATGGCGGGCGTAACGCTAAAAGGCGATATCGCGAAATAACGGCGAGAGGGGCGAATGAGGCTAAATTTTAAACTCGATTTTTTTGACGCGGTTGTTTTTAACGGCGCGCAGGACGCGAAGCTGGCGGCATACGAGAGGGAGCTTGACGTCTCGCACGTGCCACCGCTTGAGCGCCGCAGGCTTAGCCGCGCGGCAAAATGCGCCTTTGATCTAACCAAAAGCATCGCGCCGCTTTATATGCCTATCGTGTTTAGCTCTTATGAGGGCGAGATAAATCGCTGTTTTGAGCTGCAAAACACGCTAGCTCACGGCGAACTCATCTCGCCGACCTCGTTTTCGCTCTCAGTTCACAACGCACTTTCCTCGCTTTTAGCGATAAATTTTAAAAATCGCAGCGAAATCTCCGCCGTTTCGGCATACGCGCCGCTAGAGTACGCTTTACTGCAGGCGGATCTGATGCTAAAAAGCGGAGCCAAAAACGCTCTGGTTTTAGCCTATCACGAGAGCATTTCGCAGGAGTATTTTGACGAGTCTGCGCCCTCTTGTATGGTTTGTTTGCTAGTTAGCGAGGGTGAAAATTTGAGCCTGTTGCAAGGCGAACCAGGCGGCAAGACGGATGAAAATTTGCTCGTTAAATTCCTTCAAAATTTTGATCCGAAGCAAAAATGCTCCTGGCAAAGCGTGGATAAAAACTCCGCTTGGCGGTGGGATTATGAGCCCTCGTCACTGGTTTAAAATTTTTATCGTAGGGGCGAATTTTGCGCTATTTGGACTCATTTGCGCGCTTGGGAATTTGATCTTTGTTCCGGTTGCGCTTCTTGGGCTTTATAAATTTAGATTTGTCAGAAATTTTTGCCGTGATTTGGTGCGTTTGGCTTGGAGCTTTTTTATATTTTCTACACAAATTTGCGGTTATCAGCGAACTAAATTTAACCTTTCTTCGGGGCTTGGCGCCGCCTCGCAGATAATCATCGCAAATCACCCTTCGCTTTTAGACGTCGTATTTTTGATAGCGCTCATCCACCGCGCAAACTGCGTGGTAAAAGCAAGCCTTGGTAAAAATATCTTCTTAGCTCCTGCGATAAAATCCTGCGGCTACATCCTAAACACGGCAAACGAGGAGCTCTTGCAAAAAAGCGCGGACGCACTAAAGAGCGGCGAAAGTTTGATAATATTTCCAGAAGGTACGCGCACGGCGGGTGAGATAGTTTTTCATAAAGCCGCCGCCTATATCGCGGTAAATGCAGCAAAGCAGCTAGTCGCCGTCGCCATCAAAATGGATCCGCCCAGCCTCAAAAAACACGAGCCTTGGTACAAAACCCCGAGCGTTATGATAAAATACGAGTTCAAAGAACTTTTTAGGCTAAATTTGGACGGGTTTTGCGCGCATAGGCCGAACCCGATCAGGGCTAGAGAGCTGCACGCTTTTATCAGCGAAAATTATACAAAGGAGTTTAAACAATGAACGAACTAATAGATGAGATAAAAGAGCTCATCATAAAGAGCTTAAATTTGGAGGATATGAAACCAAGCGATATCGACGAAAACGCGCCGCTTTTTAACGAAGGGCTCGGGCTTGACAGTGTCGATGCGCTCGAGCTCGGCCTTGCGGTACAAAAAAGCTACGGCCTAGTGCTTGATTCTAAAACCGCAAATTTAAAAGAGATTTTTTACAGCGTAAAAAGCCTCGCGCAATACATCTTTGAAAACAGGAAATAACGATGAAAAAAGAAGAAATTTTTGAAATTTTAAAGTCCGCGCTAGTGCAGCTTTTTGAGATAGAGGAGGCTAAAATCACGCCGCAAACGCGCATTTACGAGGATTTGCAGATAGATAGCATCGACGCGATCGATCTAATAGACCACATCAAGCGCAAAACTGGACACCGATTGATGCCTGAAGATTTTAAAAACGTAAAAACGCTCGAAGACATCGTAAACGCGGTGGCTAAAAAATTTGACGAGCAAGCTTAAAATCGCCCTAAGCGTAGTTAGCGTCATCTACCCATTCGCGCTATTTTTCGCGGGCGATTTTGCATTTTGGGTCGTTTGGGCGCTGGCTGTGCTATGGATCTGTCTCTTATACACATCTGA
>CALBNA010000183.1 GCA_937896205.1 uncultured Campylobacter sp.
GTATAGATAAGATTATCCCCGTAGACGTCTATATCCCGGGCTGTCCTCCGCATCCGGCTAGCGTCATATACGGCCTTGGTATGGCTCTTGGCATTATAGATCAAAAGCTACAAAAAAGAAGCTTCGAAAAAGACGACTGCAAAGCTCCGGCCGTTACGGAGTCTATCATGGGTAATATACTTTTCGAGCGAGATTTGGAAGCCGAGTCAAAGAGGCTAATGAGCTATATATTTGGCAGGACGCTGTTTGCTAAGTATATGGACGCAGCTAAAACATCGCCCGATATCCATGACGTAGCGGCGACCAAAAAAGCTATGCTAGAAGCCATGTATAAAGAAGAAGATCCTAGATACGCCGAGTGTATGGGGCTGCTTTACAACGACGTCTATCTAAAATACGCCAAAGCAAAACGCGATACGCAAAACGCCATCGACGTCAAAAAAGAAATTTGGGATAAACGATGATAAGAGTCTATAAACTCGCCCGCCGCCACATGGACGAAAACGAAAAGATGCCAAAAGAGCTAAAAGATATCAAGCTATTTTCCGTCTGCGTCGGACACGGCGTGGGGACGGTGGACTTTAGCGAAAAATCGCTCGAAATACCCGACGAGGAGTTTGAGCGTATCGTCGCTAGCGGCGGCGAATACGTCAAATTTAAGCTGGGAAATTTAAGCAAGTATTTTGAAGTGGAGATATTTAGGGAGCATGCGGCAAGGCTCATTCCCGAGCTTTGCGAATGCGAGCTAAAAAAAGAGCTTGAAAATCTGCGCGAGGGATATCTGGTGCTTAGGAAGGATTTTTGATGAAATTTAGCTCAAATCGGACAAAGGCTTATGGGTTAAATTTAGCGCGCGGAGGGCTTTTGGGATGAAAAAGGCTTTACTTTGCATCGGCAATCCCTTGCGCGGCGACGACGACGTAGGCAACGAAACGGGGCGAATCGTCGAGGCAAATTTGAAAGATTGGCGGATATTTTACGGACAGGACGTGCCTGAAAACGAGTTTGGCGCGCTTAGAGAATTTGCGCCCGATATCATCGTCGTGGTGGACGCGATGAGCGGGTTTAAAGACGGCGCGATCGAGTTTTTCGATCTAAGCAACGAGCGCGACTATATCTACTCGACGCACAACCTACCCACGCCCGTACTTTTAAGCTACCTGCGTAAAATTTGCCCCAAAACGCTGTTTTTAGGCATTAGCGTTTTGCTTGAAAACGTGCTTGATTTTAAAGAGGGCTTAAGCGAAAATGCGAAAAAAAGCGCGCAAAAAGCCTTTGAACGTATCTTGGAAATAGATAAAAATTTAAATTAGGAGGAGAAGATGTTAAATCCTGCAGAAACCGCGCAAGCGGTGTCAAATTCGATGGAGCATAAGGCGCATACTCCGTTAGTAAGCATTATTTTTCTAGCTATCATGGCTGGCGCGGCGATTGCTATGGGCGATATTTTCTGGGCGCACTCGACCGTGGGCATGGCTGAAAAACAGTCTATCGGTCTTGCAAATTTTATCGGCGGCATCACCTTTAGCTGCGGACTTATGATGGTCGTTTTTTACGGCGGACATCTATTTACTAGCTCGGTTTTAAGCGGCGTTAGCGCGTATGAAGGCAAGCTAAATTTAGGCAAAACCATTAACTACTGGGCGATCGTTTGGTTTTTTAACTTCGTCGGCGGCGCGCTAATTGCCTATATGTACTACTACTCTGGCTTACCGCTAAAATACGACGGCTACATCTTGCAGCACTTCGTACCGGCCGGTATCGGTAAGATCACTGCGCCGTTTCACGAGCTATTTATCCGCGGTATCTTTTGTAACGTGTTTGTTTGTATGTCTATCTGGACTGCGACCAGCGAGAGCAACCTTGCGGGTAAATTCTTTGCGATTATGTGGATGATCGGCGCGTTTGTCGCATGCTCTATGGAGCACTGCGTGGCAAATATGTTCATCATCACCGAAGCCATCATCTCTAAAGCCCACTACATCGCAGCAAGCGGCGGCGACATCAATGCAGCAGCAGCGTTGCTCCACACTACGGCCGATAAGCTAGATGTGCTAAACTGGGGAAATTTCATCGTTAAAAACCTAGTTCCGGTTACGCTGGGTAATATCTGCGGCGGGCTTTTCTTTGTGGGGCTAGTTGGGTTTATGGCGAATAAATTCGACATGAAAAAGAAGTAATTCCCCATAAATGAACGGATTTTAAGCTTTAAAATTTTAAACCCGTTTCGGTTACGGACGACGAGTCCGCTCCCTCACGGGTTAAAAT
>CALBNA010000184.1 GCA_937896205.1 uncultured Campylobacter sp.
GGGGTAGATGGGTTTTGGTGATGATAGAGTTAAAATTTAGGCTAAAATAACAAAAAAGGAGGCAAAAATGCAAACTCAAAAAGATAAAATCGCCGTCGACATCAGTCAAATTCCGCAAGACGCTTTAAAAAGTTACGATAATTGGCGTTTTGGTAAGAATTTATTTATCGGGCTTTCCGCAACTTTTATAATGCTTCTTTTTTCTTTCTTGATAGATCCTGCGCACCCATCATCACCTTTTTTATTTGCTGTGGCGTTTGGCATGTCTGCTGCGTTAATACTCTTTTCGTTAAGCTCGCCTAGGCGCAAGCGATATAGCGTGTTTTTGTTTAGCGACGAAGGCAAAGCCTTTACCTTGATATGTACTGAAACTATCGCGCTCTTTTTCATTGCGGCGAGCTTATATGCGTTGTTTTTGGATGCGGCTTTTAGCACGCCAACGACCGTGCAGGCGATCTTTATCACGACAATTATGCTCCCCATCGCAATAATAGCCCACAATGCTAACGACGAATTTGCTGCCGATGAGACCGTGTATCTGCCGCAAAGAGTACTAAAATCGCAAGAGAAAATCAGCGAGCTAGTCGTGGACGAAACGACTAATGGGCAAAATTTAAGCTAAGTGCAAGCCAATCAAAGCGACGCAACCGAATCTGAGCCGAAATTTGAGGGCGCGAGCCATGAATCCGAGCCAAGCCAAAGCGACGAGGAGGCCGAAGCGCTAGAATACGGCAAAGCTCTGGCTCAAATCCCCGAAAATTTAAAGCGCAGATATCAGCTGCACTGCTTGATTAGGTTTGCCTTTGTGAGCGCTGCTGCGATGGCTTTTTTGATTTTGTTTTCATCTAATGTTGATAAATTATACGGGGCATTCATAGTTAGCGCCATTTGCGTAGGCGTATTTTTTATTTCGGAGCGCAGGTATAGCAAACTTTTCGTCGAAAATCCCGAAAAAAGTAATAGGATTTTCGCGATAGAAAATTTTGCGATCATGACGCTGGTTTTATACTATCCTGTCGGCTCGCTGTTTTTGGAAGGCAAGGCTGTTCATAGAGACGCATCGGCGTTGATTTTTGTCTATCTATATGTGCCGCTGATACTGATACTGTTGATAACGAGCGTTGTTTGTTTGGCTCGTAACTTAAGCTTTTATAAGGAAATAAAAGAGTGAAATTTAAAATGGCGAGACTAAATTTGGCGTTTAAATTTGTAAACAAGTAGAGTAGGGGCGGCTAAAATAACCGCCCGAATTTAATGCAAATTTGAGCCCTAAGCCGCGTCAAATTTGCCGTCTAAAGCAAATCAGATAGGTAGGACGCGGATATTTGGGCTGAGGTTTTCTTGAAGCACGTTTTCGATCGCGTATAGCGTGCCAGTCGCACCGCTAGCGCAGCCGCTACAAGCGCCCATATAGCGGATATAGACGTCAAATTTGCCCTCGGCGTCTTTTTGCAAATCGAGGATTTCCATATTGCCGCCGTCCATCATCAGCATCGGGCGGATCTCTCTGTCGATGACGCTCTCGATGGCCTTTAGCTGGCCCACGACGGTCATGCTCTCAAAGCTCACGTCGTCAAATTTACCAGAAACTTGCGCGTCGATTACGGCTTGCTTTTTCTCCTGCTCCATCTCGGCTCTGGTGTCTGCGAGGATGTCCACGAGATAATACTCGCGCTTTTCGTGTCCGCCCGGGCGTACGCAGGACTTGCAAAAGGCGCCTGCTTTGGTGTATTGCGTGATTTCCTCGACGGTGTGTAGGTCGTTTAGGCGGATGACCTCTTTGATCGTGCCTAGGCTCACGCGCGCGCACTCGCACACGATGATCTCGTCCTCGAAATGCTCCGGATCCACGCCCTTGTACTGCGCCGCCGCGGCCTTGATGACGTCGTAGGCCATGACCGAGCAGTGCATCTTTTGCGGCGGAACGGCAGGGACGTCGGGCGTGTCGCGCATGGCTTTTTCCACGTCGATGTTGGTGATTTTGACTGCTTCGTCCACGGTCTTGCCGACGCAAAGCTCAGCCATCGTATCAGAGCTTGCTACAGCCGTGCCGCAGCCAAAGCTTTTAAATTTAGCGTCCATGATGCGATCGGTTTTCTCGTCCACGAGCCAGTATAGCCTCACTGCGTCGCCGCAGCTCTCTGCGCCAAAATCCGCCACGATGAGCTTGCCGCCCCTTGCTTTTGCCTCGTCCTGCGTTATCTCGCCCATAAATTTGGGGTTGTTCATGCGGTCTTGGACGTTTTGTGAATATTCGTCCCAGATGGAGCCGCCGATTAGATTATTTTTTGCCATTTTATTTCCTTTTTAGAGGCGTTGTCTCGCGAGCGTCTTTAAATGAGTTTGCAAAAATATCGCTGCGGCAACCTACGTGGTTAGCCTTGCTCATTTTTGCTTCACACCATTCAAATCCATCTCGCGATACTGCCGCCTGCTTCCTTTTAAATTTAACTCAAATTTGGACTTTTTAGGCTCAAATTTCAATTAAATTTAACTTCAAATTTGACTGCAAAACATAAGGCGAAGTATTTTGTAGAAACATTTTGCTTTGCAAAAACGCTACGCTTGTTTTGAGATGAATTTGAATGTTGTGCGGAAATTTTCGTCCCAAGGCTAGACAGATAGTCTGCCGCAGGGCGAAAATTTCAAACTCATTCAAAGACGCTCAAAAGACGAGCCGCAAAAAAAGGAATAATCTAATGAAAACTATTATGTTGTGTGCTATTTGTTCGGTCAGCTCCGGCAACTGCTCCGAAGACTGTGGCTACTGTACTCAAAGTGCAGGTATAAACGCCGATATCGAAAAATACAAAATGAAAACCGCCGAGCAAGTAGTCGCAGAGGCCAAGATCGCGGCGGCAAACCACGCGCTAGGCTTTTGCCTCGTCACCAGCGGCGCAAGGCTCACGGACAAAAAGACCGAAGAGATCGCCCGCCTCGCGCGCGCCGTAAATAAAGAAGTTCCAAACCTCATGCTGATCGCTTGCAACGGCATGGCGACGCTACCGCAGCTAAAAGAGCTAAAAAGCGCGGGCGTGTTTAGCTACAATCACAACCTTGAGACCTCGCGCGAGTTTTTCCCGCAAATTTGCTCGACGCATAGCTGGGACGAGCGCTGGCAGACCAACATCCACGCCAAAGAAGCAGGGCTGATGCTCTGCACTGGCGGCATTTACGGGCTTGGCGAGAGCCAGGCGGATCGCGCAAGCTTGCAAGCTAGCCTTGCGAAGCTTGATCCGTTTTCTAGCCCGATAAATTTCTTTATCCCAAACGATGCGCTGCGCGTCAAACGGCCACCTATGGGAGCGGACGAAGCCCTACGGATCATCGATGACACCGTTGCTGCACTGCCTAACGCTCGCGTGATGATAGCAGGCGGTCGCGAGAAAATTTTAGGCGAACGCCAATACGAAATCTTTGATCATGGCGTATCCGCCGTCGTCATCGGCGACTACCTCACGACAAAGGGCGAGGTCGCCAGCCGCGATATCGCCGAGTTTAAAGCGCGCGGATTTAACTTCGCAACGCTTTGCCACTGATGCAAAATTTGCTCTTAATCGGGTGCGGCGGATTTTTGGGGTCGGTTTGTAGAGCTGTTTTAAGCGGCGCGGTCGCTAAATTTTGCCCCGATTTTCCGCTTGCTACTCTTTGCGTCAATGCCCTCGGTAGCTTTTTGATCGGCGTACTACTCTCGTTAAATTTGAGCGAAAATTTAAGGCTCTTTCTAGTCGTCGGCGCGCTCGGCGGCTTTACGACGTTTTCGACATTTAGCTATGAGACGGTGCGCCTTTTTAGCT